>JAYTAC010000728.1:0-15874 GCA_043737755.1 Spirosoma sp. | reverse complement strand
GGTTGCTGTATCATAGTGTGGGCAAGCACGGTACGCCGATGCTCTGGATGGAGTCGTTCGAGTTCCAGATTCAGGAGGGTGACTGCGGTGACTATTGGGGCGTTATGAACGTGTTGGCTGACATTTCTGCCCGCAAAAATGAAAAAGGCAACTATGTGTACCAACCAACCGCCACGCCCATTACGTTTCAGGACAAGACACCCGTTGGACGCTTTTGCATCAAGAATCCAGATGCCGAAAAAACGTCCGGTCAGTGGAACACGGTAGACTTGTACTGTCTGGGTAACACCTGCGCACACGTTATGAACAGTAAGACTAATTTGGTCCTGAAAAACCTTCGTCATTTCGTAGATGGTCAGGCTGTGCCGCTTACCAAAGGGAAGATTCAGCTTCAGTCAGAGGGAGCTGAAGTATTTTATCGGAACATACGAGTTCGCAGCATCAGCGAGCTTCCGACAGAATCAAGGCAGTAGACACATTTTACGGCAACTCACCCAATAATCCGTTCAAATCCAGCGCGTGGGTGTACATTTCGATGGACCCGTCAGGCTTGTGCGGCCATTGATCCATTGGCCGGTCCCAGTACAGTTCAACTCCGTTTTGGTCGGGATCGTTGAGGTAGATGGCTTCTGAAACGCCGTGATCCGACGCGCCCGTAATGGGGTATTTTGCGTCGATGAGCCGCTGGAGAGCCACGGCCAAATCCCGACGTGTAGGGTAGAGAATGGCGGTGTGAAACAGGCCCGCGCTGCGCACCGGAGCCGGTAGCTCGTCTTTGCTGTACCAGGTGTTCAGACCGATGTGATGGTGGTAACCTCCCGCCGAAATAAAAGCAGCTTGATCGCCGTACATTGTTGTAACCGTAAAACCGAGCAAATCGCGGTAGAATGCCAGAGCACGGTCAAGGTCGGCTACTTTCAGATGAATGTGACCGATACGGGTCTGGGCGGGGATAACGTAAGGGGTCATAAACGTTATTTTTAGCCGTAGTACGAGCGCGGACGTTCGTCAACTGAGCTTCAGCGTGATCAGTTTGCTGACCGTTTGGGTTGCACCCGTTCCGGGTACAACGGACTGTTCTTTCACCTTGCCCTGTCCCTCGACGACCACCCGAAAGCCCCGGTTTTCGAGCAAAAACAACGCGTCGCGCAGGGTCAGGCCCCGCACGTCGGGCACTTGATTGGAGCGGGTAGGCCGTGATTTCCAGCGGCCATCGGTCGTTGCTTCAACCCAGCCCTCGGTCGAGGGTTCGCCGTTCATGTTCAGCGTCGTGCTAATCGTATGCAGATCGTCGGCGTAGCCCGCCAGTAAACCCGCCGGACGCGCCTGACGTCCGCCCGCCCGAATAGGCGCGTGCATCCGAATGTCGTAGGCCACAATTCGGTCGGCTACTTCCTTAAACACCGGAGCGGCCACAGCTCCGGCGTAGAGCAAGTATTCCGGGAGATCGCCCTGGGGCGTATCCACGACTGTAATCATGCTGTATTTGGGATTGTTAGCCGGGAAGTAGCCGATGAATGACGTATAGTATTTGCCCGCCTGATACAGTCCATTTATTATTTTCTGGGCCGTGCCGGTCTTGCCCGCGATGGTGTAGTGTGGGTTGTTAATGTGCTTGGCCGTACCGTTTTCCACCACACCCCGCAGCAGTTCCTGCGCTTTACGGGCGGTTTCGGGCGAGCAGATCGGTTCGGAACTCACCTGGGGTACGTTGTCTTCGATTACTTCATTGGCTAATTTCACCTGCCGCACCAGCATCGGGCGTACCCATCGGCCATCGTTGGCGACAGCGTTGTAGAACGCCAGCATCTGGAGCGGGGTGATTTGCATTTCGTAACCGTAGGACATGGACGTGAGCGACATTTTGCTCCAGCCTTTCATGTCGGGGTTGCGGACAACCGGCACGGCCTCGCCTTTCATGTGAATACCCGTCGGCTGGGTCAGGTGAAATTGACGCAGATACTGGCAGTAGCGATCAGGACGGCTGTAGAAATGGCTTTTCATGAGCAGATGAATCCCGACGTTCGATGATTTCTCGAAGACCTGCCGGGCCGTAATCGTTCCCCATCCCCCCCGTTTGGTGTCGTCAATGCCCAGCCCGTTATACCGCACCGACCCTTTACCCGTTACTACCGGCTGATTCAGGGAAATGGCTTTTTCTTCCATCAGGGCCATCATCGTCGCTAATTTAAACGTTGAGCCGGGGTCGGTGCGGCCCGCCAGCGCGTGGTTGAAATTCTCGACGTAGCCGCTCCCCCGCTTCGCGTCTCCACGCCGGGACAGGTTAGCCATCGCCCGGATTTCGCCGGTTGCCACTTCCATCACGATCACGCAGCCTTTGGCCGCATTGTATTTTTCGAGGGCCGACCGCAGGGCCGATTCGGCCATATCCTGGTAGTTGACGTCGATGGTCGTGTGGAGGTCCATGCCTGATTCAGGTCTCATGTCGGGGCCGTCGTTAACGGGTTTGCGAATGCCGCCCGACAGCACCTCCACCAGACCCACCGCGTTTTTGCCGGCTAATGCGGGCTGAAACGAAGCTTCCAAGCCAATCAGACCCCGGCCGGTTTTGGCGTCGAGGCTGCCGATGGTGCGCTCTGCCATCGACCCGAACGGATGGTAGCGTTCGTAGTACGGGCGCAACACACCGCCACGAGCCGCCACCTTCGGCGATGACCGGAAAAAGGGCCATTTCAGCATCATCTGCCGCTCCCGAAACGTGACGCGACGGCGGTTGAGCAGCACGTACCGGCGTTTGCGGGCGCGGGCGTCGCGCACAATACCAGCGTAGTCGCGGGCTGAACGGTCTTTGTAAACGCGGGCCAGCAGCAGACCCAGCGAGTCTACTTTTTTGTTGAAGTATTCCGGCTTGGCCGTTGTCGGGTCCAGCCCGACGACGTAGGTTGGGAGCGAAGTGGCCAGCAGACTGCCGTCGGCGGCAAGAATATTACCGCGCATGGCCCGGATGGTGTCGCGCTGAATGAGCGTAGCCGCCACACGCTCGCGCCAGAGTTTGCCCTTAAACGTCTGGAAATACTGAACGTAGACCAACCGGAGCATCACGGCCAGCGCAAGGGCCATGACGATGTAGAAAACATGGTTGGCCCGTTGAATAATATCCTGTTTAATGTTCATCGGACTTGACGACGATTTTATTGGGCGGAGACTGACTGTCGGCTAAACCGAGGGCGGATACCCGCTTCATAATTTCGGACTGCTTGCCGCTTTTCATGAAATCGGCATTGAGCACGGTATACTGCGAACGGAGTTCGTCGACCTGCGTTTTGGTTCGCTGAATGCGCCGGACAAGCCGCTCGGCGTTGTGGTTCAGGCCGATATACACGATGAGCAGAAACGTGACCCACAAAATACGGTCGATGTGACGGATGGGCCAGGCGTTGTCTTCGCCGAACAGCCGGTCAAGTCCAATGAAATCGTTGAGCCAGGACGCCAGCCGCATCCGACGCCGTTGCTTTTTCTGTTTCGGAATGCGTTCGGGTTCACGAAAGGTGTTTTTGGCCATGACGAGGGCGTTGAGCGGTATAATGACAAAGAAACGAAAATAAGGGTGAATCCCTAAAGCAGAAAAGCCGAATGAATACAACTTCCGGTGTGGAACGGTTGTGCTCATTCGGCTCTGTCAGTAGGTTTCAAGGTATTATTACTCCTTCCACCGCCATTCATTGGCGATTTGTAGCGGAGTTCTAAGGCCCTGCGCCACAAGGTAATCGCGGATTTGGGTGTCGGTTTGTCGGTGGGTGGGGATGTCGTCGGCGTCGGTGAGGGCGTAGAGGAGCATCGCCGAGTAGCGGACGGTGTTTTTTAGATGGTCGGCGTTGACGAGGTTGATTTTGTCGCAGTCAGCGTGGTAGCAGTCGAGCACCGAGCGGTCGAGGTGGCCGTTCATACCCACCACCGGCACCCCTTCGAGCATAAACGGCTGATGGTCGGAGTGCAGCCCGGCTTGATTCTGCATTTGATTTCCGAACGCCGGTTCCGTCCGTTTCATCGTCTCGCCAACCGTGGTCAAAAACGGCACCATGTCGGTCCGGCCAAAGGCGTTCAGACCGGTGGGGTCGTTGGTCATGTCGAGGTTCATCATGTACCGGACTTTGTCTAACTGCCCGGCTTTTCTCAGACCTTCAACCATCGCCCGCGAACCGAGCAATCCCTGTTCCTCGCCCATGAACAGCACGAATTCGATAGTTCGTTTGGGCTTCAATTTCAATGCCTTGAACGTGCGGGCGATGTCCATCACCGCAAACGAACCAATGCCGTTGTCGATGGCTCCGGTTGCCAAATCCCACGAATCCAGATGCCCGCCGATAATGATTTTCTCGTCGGGGTATTTTGATCCCCGGATGGTAGCTACTACGTTGCGGGCACGGATTTTCTTGCTTGTATTCGTCATGTCGATCACGGCGTGCAGGTGGCCGGGTTCTTCCTGCATCCACGCCCGCAGCGACTGAGCACTTTCGAGCGAGATGCAGACCGACGGAATCGGAATCAGCTTGCCCGTTACCGACGCCGTGCCGGTCAGGAGCACGTTGCCCACCACGAGGTTGACCATGATAACGCCCGATGCCCCGTACTGAATGGCCAACGCTGTTTTTTCGGAGCGGTGCAGGTTGCGGGCACCTTTCGTGGGAGCCGCCAGACCAATGTTGACCAATACGACTTTGCCCTTGATTTTGTCTCTCAGAGCGGCAAAGTCGCCTTCCAATCCGTTGCCGACGTCGATAATTTCGCCCCGCACGTGCGCAAACACGGGTGAGTGCGCCAATGCCACCACCGATACCTCGCGGAAGTTATCGCTGTTGTTGGGCACCACGGACAGCGTAACGGTGTCCCGCGCCCAGGCTTCTACCTCAAACGGCTCGTACCGAATTTCCCGGAAACCATACGACGACAGCAGGTCGTAGGCGTAGGTCTCGGCGCGGGTTCCATTGGGGCTGCCCGTCAGCCGATGGCCCACCCGCTGCGATGCGTCTGCCAGCGTTTGGTAGGCGCGGCTGTGGGCCTTCACTTCGGTGTTGATGCGGAAAAAGGCCCGTTCGAGCGGGATTTTGTCGGGGTAAAAAGCAGTCAGGCAACTGGCAGTGCCGATACAGAGCAGGATGAGCCGGAAGCGGGACACGTAAAACGTTCGGGGCATAAAGGGGGGATTAAACTCGTAGCTAAATGTACAAAAAAAGCCGTTGATTCTGAGACCCGAAACAGTAGACGCTTTGTACCCGAAAAGCGTTCGGTTGCCGGGCGGGAAATGGTATCGCTCCACGTTTTTTTATTGCCCGGTCGTTCCGTAGCTTTGGTATTCATCGTTTTCAACCGTTCACCGTACCTTGACATGTTAGCCAAAACCTACGGCGCGGCCGTTTACGGCGTCAATGCCAGTATCATCACCATCGAAGTCGTTGTTGCCCAGGGACTGCATTTTCACCTCGTCGGCCTGCCCGATAGTGCCGTCAAAGAAAGCGAACAGCGCGTCGAAGCCTCGCTGAAGTTTTTCGGCTACCGGATGCCCCGCCAGAAAGTCGTCGTCAATCTCGCCCCCGCCGACATTCGCAAAGAAGGTTCGTCCTACGATCTGCCCATTGGCCTGTGCGTCCTCGAAGCGTCCGAGCAAATCACGACGACGCGTAAGTTAGAGGACTACGTGATTATGGGTGAACTGGCCCTCGACGGTACGTTACGACCGATCAAAGGGGTGCTGCCCATTGCCATCGAAGCCCGAAAGCGCGGTTACAAAGGCTTCGTACTCCCCACCGAGAACGCTCAGGAAGCGTCCATCGTCAATCAGTTGGATGTCATTGGCGTGAACACGATTCAGGAAGCGATTGAGTTCTTCGAGGGCAAAAAAGATATTGTCCCACTGGAGACCGACACCCGCGATCTGTTCACGAGTCAGGTGAACGCCTACGACGCTGATTTTTCGCACGTGCAGGGGCAGGAGAACATCAAGCGGGCGCTGGAGATTGCTGCTGCCGGGGGGCACAACGTGATTATGATCGGGCCGCCGGGCGCGGGCAAAACCATGTTAGCCAAGCGATTACCGAGTATTCTGCCGCCCCTGACTCTACAGGAAGCCTTAGAAACGACCAAGATTCATTCCGTAGCGGGCAAACTCGGTATCCGTTCCACGCTGATTGCCACCCGGCCTTACCGCGCTCCGCACCACACTATTTCGGATGCCGCTTTGGTGGGCGGGGGTAGTTTCCCACAGCCGGGCGAAATATCGTTAGCCCACAACGGTGTCTTGTTTTTGGATGAACTGCCGGAGTTCAAACGCTCGGCATTGGAGGTGATGCGCCAGCCGCTCGAGGACCGCAAGGTGTGCATTTCGCGGGCCAAGCTGGCGGTGGAGTTCCCGGCCAGCTTCATGCTCATCGCCAGCATGAACCCCTGCCCTTGTGGATATTACAACCACCCAGAAAAAGAATGCGTCTGCGGGCCGGGCGTCGTACAGAAATACTTAGCCAAAATCAGCGGTCCGCTGCTCGACCGGATCGACCTGCACGTGGAAGTGACGCCCGTTTCGTTCGATCAGATGACGGCCAACCGTCCCTCGGAATCGAGCGAAGTGATTCGGGAGCGTGTCATTCGGGCGCGGGACGTGCAAACGACGCGCTTTGCCGAGCAGCCAGGCGTGTACTCCAACGCCATGATGCCATCGCAGTTGGTGAAAGAGATTTGTGTGATCAGCGACGCGGGCCGGGCGTTGCTCAAAACGGCGATGGATCGACTGGGCTTGTCGGCCCGCGCTTACGACCGCATCCTGAAAGTCTCGCGCACCATCGCCGACCTATCGGCCAGTGAAGAAATCAAGATTGAGCACCTCGCCGAAGCCATTCAGTACCGGAGCTTAGACCGCGAGAACTGGGCGGGATAAGCATTGGTAATTGAGATGTTACGGATTGATCGCACTCAAAAATCAGCGAAATAGGATTGAATCGACTTTCTTGTTTATTTACGTTCTGTTAATAGTTACATACTCCACCTCTCGGAAACCAAACCAAATTCGGTTTCTGACTCACACCCAACACACTCATGGAGCCAATGTTTACCGCCAAGTCAGTTCAAAAGCAGTTAGATGATAGCCGACGTGAGTTACTGGATTTATCCACCCGCAATCGATTAATTTCGATTCCCACAAACTCCAAAAGTGCCCGTATCATTCAAATATTCGATGAGAGATCGGAGCAGGTATATCGCCGTCTAATCTTGGACAGGAGGGCATTTGCCTTTTTGGCAGGTAAGGTCCAAACGGAATTGCTCAAGTCAAAGAATGAGCAGAATGGCACAGTACAGGATGATACAGAACAATTAACTGATCTGCCACTACCTGAAGATGATACTGACCCGGCAACCGGGATGGCCAGACGCCATGTCGATTCTCGTCTTCAAACCCGGCTAACGCCAGAGGTATTACAACGTCGGTTGTTTGATCTGCACAACGAGGCCAGGACTATAATCGAAGAGCAGGGAGTCAATATTCTGTATTTGGCTATTGGTTTCTTAAAATGGTTTGATCGCTCAAACAACGACTCAGAGCGGGTAGCCCCTTTACTGCTCGTCCCTGTAGATTTAGTGCGGCAGTCCGCAAGTGATCGTTTCGCCATTAAATGGCGGGAAGAAGACTTTCAGGATAACCTGTCACTGGCCGAAAAACTCAGCATTGAGTATGGACTTACTTTGCCGCTCCTGAGTGCTGATGATAGCGAAGGTTTCGATTTGAGTGCCTACTTCAACAGAGTCGAGCATATTGTCAACGTGATGCCAAACTGGTCCGTTCAGCCGGATGGTATGTGTCTCGGCTTCTTTTCATTTGCCAAGTTTTTGATGTACAAAGATTTGGATGTTAACTCATGGCCCGAATCCAGTTCCCCGCTTCAACATACGTTAGTACGTCGGCTGCTGGTGCCTAACACGGAACCGCTTTATGTTGAACCGTCAAGTACCTGGACGGGACAGGAACAATTGGATGAGCGGATTCCATCTGATCGACTCGATCACGTTGTGGACGCAGATAGCTCCCAGACGATTGCTATTGAGTTGGTCCGCGAAGGGCGCAACTTAGTCATTCAGGGGCCGCCCGGTACGGGTAAAAGTCAGACTATCACCAACATCATCGCTACGGCCGTACTGGATGGAAAGAAGGTCCTGTTCCTGGCTGAAAAACTGGCAGCCCTGGAAGTCGTTAAGCAACGATTGGAACGGCAGGGGTTGGGTGTGCTTTGCTTAGAACTACACTCTAACAAAGCTCGCAAAAGTGCAGTGGCGAGTGAGTTGAAAGCAACTTGGGAACTGGGCAATCCGGCGGCTGACGGATTGGCCGAACTGAACGATATACTGACGCTTCAGCGGTCATCGCTTAACGGACACCCGGCCCGGTTCCACACGAATTTGCCGTTTGATCAGCCATCGGCCTTCGACCACATTGGTACCCTTTCTTATAACGGCTTGCCACAAGGTGATGAATCCGCCGTTTCGTTTCCGCAGGCTGAACAGTGGACACGTCAGCACATTGCAGGTCAAGAGGCCTTTCTGTTGGACTTGGTCACCCGGCTGGAAGCCGTCGGCGATGTGACAACGCATCCTTGGCGAGGCATATTGCTCATGCAGTACACTGGCTTAGAGCGTCAGCGCATCGAAGAAACGATTACGCAACTCATTACCAACCTTGATGACCAGATTCAAACGGCGGCCCGTTTAGTCGACGCGTTGCAGTTTGGCACTGCCAATCTGACGCTGGCCGACGTAAATTGGTTACAGACGCTGGCTGAACTGGCTGGAAAACGCCCGACAGTTGAGTTTGATGCCATCAGTCATCCCATTTGGAATCAGGACTCCAAAGCGTTAGTGTCACTTGCCCAAACAGGACAGAAATTTGAGAAAGTCGCGGATGAACTACAGGGTAAGGTGCAGTCGCGGGGTTGGCAGAGCGATTGGAGTGAAGCGGGTGATCAACTCGAGATGCATGGCCAAAAATGGTATAAGTTTCTGTACGGCGGCTACCGGCAGGCAGTGAAACAGGTAACTGGCGACTTGCTGGTTGCTCTTCCAAAAAGCTACGATGAGCGGTCGGCACTTATCAATCGGGTGATCGAAGGCCAGAGGGCTTATCAAATGCTCCAATCCAGACACACAGTGGGTCAGCAGGCGTTCGGCTATTTGTGGAAAGAGGGGACTGGTCAACAGATGGTGGATATTGCCGAATGGGTTGAACAGCTTAGTGAAAGTGGCTACGGCGCGATAGAACGTGAAAGTGCATTGACCGTTGATCTCGACCAAATTACCAACGATACTGCGCGGCTCAAAACCCTGTTAAGCAACTACCAAAGCCTTTGGCAATGGTTGCAGACGGCATTAGTAGCATCCATAATACCTTACTTAGAGGAGAAAGACGAAACGAAGGCAACGCTTGCGCAGTGGCGATCCGTGTTAGCTGCCTGGAAAGCTGCTTTGGACCAGTTGCCGGACTGGGTCGCCTGGCAACACCAACTGCAAATGGGCAGGGAGACTCCGGTTGCTCCGTTGGTTGCCCTTGTTGAACAGGGTAAAGTGCCTGCATCTCAGGTGATACCTTCGTTCCGACGCATCGTCGCTCAGCAACAACTCCATCAAATCTTTCAGCAGGATGCCGAGTTAGCTAATTTCAACGGTACACTCCACAACCTGAGGGTTGCCACTTTTCAGGAGGTTGATAAGAAAAGACTCGACTTGGCCAAGATCAACGTCCTGACCAGACACTACCAGCAAATACCGCTCAAGTTAGCCTTTGGTGCCGTGGGTACAGTTTTAGGCGAAGTAAACAAACGGCAGTCTCACCGGCCTATTCGTCAGTTGCTTAGTCAGGCTGGTTCGGTGGTGCAGGACCTTAAACCCGTATTTATGATGAGTCCGCTGTCGGTGGCTCAATTTCTCGCACCGGGTAAAATTGAGTTCGATTTGCTGGTCATCGACGAAGCCAGTCAGGTGAAGCCCGTTGATGCGCTTGGGGCCATTGCCCGTTGCCGTCAGATCGTCGTTGTTGGCGACGACAAACAGTTGCCACCCAGTAATTTCTTTTCCAAGTTAACCTCCAATGACAGTAACCAGAACGCCGACGACGAGGAGGACGATACTGGTTTAGTGACGGCCAGAGAGTTGGAAAGCATCCTGTCGTTGGGCAAAGCTCGTGGCCTGACCGATACGCTGCTCCGCTGGCACTATCGTAGTAAGCACCATTCTCTTATAGCGGTCTCCAACAAGCGGTACTACGAAAATAGGTTGTACGTGGTGCCAAGTCCCTGGAAGCAGAATGCCGGTTTGGGCTTGGTATGGCGTCATATAAAGGAGGGCGTCTACGACCGCTCAAACACGCGAACAAATGCCATCGAAGCCAATGAAGTGGCGAAAGCCGTCATTCATCATGCTCTGAATCAGGCCGATCAAACGCTCGGTGTGGCCGCCTTCTCTGCGTCTCAACAACGAGCCATCCAAGATGAGGTCGAACGCCTGCGCCGACAGAATCCGCTGAGCGAAGACTTTTTTACGAAGTATCCCCACGAACAATTTTTCATAAAAAACCTCGAAAACGTACAGGGTGATGAACGGGATGTGATTTTTCTCTCGGTCGGCTATGGACGTGATGTGTACGGCAAATTGAGCATGAATTTTGGTCCGCTTAACCGGCAGGGTGGCGAACGTCGACTGAATGTGCTGATTTCGCGGGCGCGGAAGCGATGTGAAGTGTTTGCGTCCATCACCGATCAGGATATTGACCTGAACGCAGCAACCGGCGAAGGCGTGGCGGGTCTCAAACAATTCCTGCATTACACGCGCACGGGCCAGTTAGACGTCGCTCAACAGAGCGGCCGACCCATTGGCAGCCCGTTTGAGGAAGCGGTAAAAGAAGCACTTGAATCCCGGTTTGGCTGGGAGGTACATACGCAAGTTGGCATGGCTGGATTCTTCATTGATCTGGCTATCGTAGACCCTGAACGAAAAGGACGTTACGTTATTGGCATTGAGTGTGATGGCGTCGCTTATCACTCAT
The DNA here is from genome assembly GCA_043737755.1 of Spirosoma sp. Classification (GTDB taxonomy): domain Bacteria; phylum Bacteroidota; class Bacteroidia; order Cytophagales; family Spirosomataceae; genus Spirosoma. The sequence continues at coordinate 4,836 of JAYTAC010000728.1, read as the reverse complement.
CACCATCGGCCCGAGAACGGGATCGTCTGCGCCAATCCATTCTTGAATCACAGGGGTGGTTTATACATCGGTTGTGGGGTATTGACTTTTTTCGCAGGAAAGAGCAGGAACTCGCTAAGATCAAAGCTGCTTACGACGAAGCACTGGCCTTTTTGACAGATGCGGACCGGATCGCCATTGTCAAACCGGAAGAAGAACAGAACGTTTTTCATCTGACCCGAAAACAGGAGGAAGAGCGTTCATTTGCCGTTCCCTACACCGTAACGCCTAAGTTAAACGTACCCGATCCAGACCCCTACCTGCTATCACCGGCCCAAGTTGGTAAATTGGTGTATAACGTACTAACCGTCGAAGCACCGATGCACATTGACGAGTTGACTACGCGGATGCGCGAACAATGGGGATGGGCAAGAGCTGGTAATAAGTTTCGCACGTTAGTGAATCAGGGCGTGACTGTGCTCCACCAAGGTCAGACGATTCAGCAGGAAGGACCCTACATTACTTTGAAAGAGACACTCGTTAAAGTACGGGTCCGTGACGAGAATGCTCCGGTGGGTACGCGCAAAGCAGTAAACATTCCACCCGCCGAGATTGATTTAGCCCTTGAACATACCACCCGCTTAGCCCGGCTTATCACCCATGAGGAGGCTGCCAAGGAAGTAAGTATTCTGCTCGGCTTCAAATCCTTAAGTATTGACTTTCGCGCTATCATCACCGCCCGAATTGATCACTTACTCAAGCAGCAAGTATTAAAAGAAAACGACGGTAAATTATCTTTGGAGTTACCAAGGCTATAATGGCTCCACAAAAACGTGAGTCATCATCAAGCTTGAACGACACAACAAGCGTTCAATACCGGAGTCTGGACCGGGAAAATTGGGCGGGGTAAACGTCATTGAGCAATAGGGGAAATTCAGGAGAAAATATGTTTTAGTACCCTGAGTGTTGGTACTCGATTATTTTTAAGTGCTGAACGCACAAAATAGATACACAGTCAGTTACGCCCATAGAACATGATTTGTGCCTATATTTACCCGGTAATGTTCAACCTGTTATCCTCCCGTTTTAACTCATGAACAACACTTGTTTCCCCAAATTTTCGATCTCCTCCCGGCGAGTAGTAGCCCTGGCTGCGGCTGGTCTGCTGGTGGGTGGCACCTTCATTGAGGCTTACCAGAACCGCAATCTCAACGCAGCTTCGGGCAATTACCTGACTACGCTGTTTGCCCAACTGTCGGACGATGACAAACGCGACGCCAAGTATGCCGTCGGTAGTCTGAACGTCGCGCCGGGGCTGGAAGCTACGCTGTTTGCCGCCGAGCCGATGCTCAAAAACCCGACCGATATCGATGTGGATGCCAAAGGCCGCGTATGGGTGTGCGAAGCTTATAATTACCGCCCGGCCGTCAACGGTAATCCCACCAATCAGGAAGGTGACCGCATCGTGATTCTGGAGGACCAGAATGGCGACGGCAAAGCCGATGTCAGCAAGGTGTTCTATCAAGGGAAAGACATCGAATCACCCCTCGGTATCTGGGTGCAGGGTAACAAAGTCATCGTCTCCAACAGCCCCAACGTGTGGGTTTTTACGGATGAGAACGGCGACGACAAAGCGGACAAAAAAGAATTGCTGTTCACGGGTATCGGGGGCGATCAGCACGACCACGGGATGCACACGTTCGTGTTCGGGCCGGATGGCAAGTGGTACTTCAACTTTGGCAACGCGGGTGAACAACTGTTGGATAAAGACGGTAAGCCCGTGGTAGACGTGGTCACCGGCAAGACCATCGACAAGCAAAATTTCAAACAGGGTATGGTATTCCGCTGCGACCCCGATGGAAAGAACGTGGAACTGCTGGGCCAGAATTTTCGCAATAACTACGAGGTGGCAATCGACTCCTACGGCACCATGTGGCAGTCCGATAATGACGACGACGGTAACAAAGGCGTTCGAATCAACTACGTCATGGAAGGCGGCAACTACGGCTACACCGACGAACTGACCGGCGCGGGCTGGCAGGCCAACCGCACAAACCTCGAAGCCGAAATTCCCAAACGCCACTGGCACCTCAATGACCCCGGCAGCGTACCGAACCTGCTTCAAACCGGGGCCGGTTCGCCGACGGGTATGATCGTGTATGAGGGTAAATTGTTGCCGCAACAGTTTCAGGGCCAGATGATTCACTGCGATGCCGGTCCAAACGTGGTACGCTCGTATCCGGTCCAAAAAGACGGTGCGGGCTACAAAGCCGAGATCGTGAACGTGTTGGAAGGTGCCCGCGACCAGTGGTTCCGGCCCGCCGACGTGTGCGTAGCCCCGGATGGGTCGCTCATCATTGCTGACTGGTACGACCCCGGCGTGGGCGGACATCAGGCCGGTGACCAGAACAAAGGCCGCATTTACCGCGTAGCCCCGGCCAACTCGCCCTACACCATGCCGAAGGTCGACGTATCGACCACGGCAGGAGCCATCGACGCGTTGCAAAGCCCGAACATGTCGATTCGGTACGCCGGTTGGCAGAAACTGCACGGGATGGGTTTGAAGGCGGAGAAGCCACTCGCCAAATTCTACAAAACAACGACTGACCCGCGTCAGAAAGCCCGCGCCCTGTGGCTGTTGAGCAAACTACCCGATAACAAAGGGCAACGCTACGTACAAGCCGCCCTGACCGACGCCAATTCAGACCTTCGCATCACGGCACTTCGTGCTGCCCGGCAGATGTCGGATGACATTATGACTACGGTAAAGCAACTCGTCAATGATTCAGATCCGCAGGTTCGCCGGGAGTGTGCCATTGCGTTGCGCCGTAGCCAGTCTCCCGAAGCCCCAGCGTTATGGGCGCAGTTGGCTAATAAGCACGACGGTAAAGACCGCTGGTATCTGGAAGCACTCGGCATTGGAGCCGATGGCAACTGGGATGCGTATTACACCGCCTTCGTGAAACTTATGAACAACGATCCCATTGCCAATGCCGGTGGCCGCGACATCGTTTGGCGTGCCCGTACAAAAGAATCCGTACCGATGCTGGCTAAGTTAGCGGGCGATCAGAATACGGATTTGAGTCAGCGGCTGCGGTATTTCCGGGCGTTCGATTTCAACCCCGGTGCCACCGAAAAATCAAACGCGCTGCTAGCCATTCTGCAAGCCAATAGCGGTTCGTTGGATGTAACAAAATTAGCTCTGCGCCACCTCGATCCCGGTTTTGTGAAAACCTCACCGGTAGCGGCCAACGCGCTCAACAAACTCATGGACGACGTGTACGGCACCCCCGAGTACGTCGAACTCGTAACTCGCTACGAGCCGACATCGGAAAACGTTCGGTTGAGGCAATTGGCCGTCCAGAAGTCGATGGATGGCATGGGCCGGGACGCGGCCAAGCAGTTGCTGAAGCAAAAAGGTGGTCCATTAGTGTGGGACGTTATCAATGGGAATGATACTGAAGCGGCCACGAACATGCTGATGGCCCTGCGTCGGGTTGGAAACAAGGAGTCGATTGGTATTCTGAAAACCGTTGCCTTAGACGAGAAACGCCCAGCGGCCCTGCGCCGGGAAGCGACCCGCTCACTCGGTGGCAGCAACGACGGTGAGGAAGAGGTGTTGTCTTTGCTGAAGTCGGGAGCTATCAACGGCGACTATAAAGCAGCCGCCGTGCAGGGCGTGGCGGGTGCGTGGCGCAAGAAAATTCGGACGGAGGCCGCCAGCTATCTCGATGGTGGTGCCACGACGGGCAGTAAAAAACTTCCGACGATGACCGAACTGTTAGCCATGAACGGCGACGCTGCGAAAGGTGTCAATGTGTTCAAAATCAACTGTTCCGTTTGTCATCAGGTCAATGGTGAGGGGATGGATTTTGGACCGAAGCTGTCCGAAATTGGCTCCAAGCTGCCGAAAGAAGGGCAGTATTTAGCTATTTTGCATCCCGACGCGGGTGTGAGTTTCGGCTACGAGGGCTGGGAAGTGAAATTCAAAGACGGCAGCACGATGGCCGGAATCGTATCGAGCAAAACAGAAACCGATTTGCAGATGAAGTTCCCCGGTGGCGTCGTGTCGAACTATAAAACGGCCGACGTGGTATCGATGAAGAAAGTGGATTCGTCGATGATGCCATCGGGCTGGCAGGACGCCATGAGCACGCAGGAATTGGTCGATTTGGTTGAGTATTTGGCGAGTATGAAAAAGAAATAGAGGTGTTTCTTTACAGAACCTGCTTTTGAGGGAGCATCTTCACCGGGGATGCTCCCTCATCTTTTAACGCACAGATACAAACCTACATCCCTACCAGTTATGCAACGACGTAATTTTGTCAAATCAACCCTCGGCGTGGTCGGTTTAAGCACGGCCGCAATCGGCGAGTCAGCAGCCACCAACTGGCACGCGCAGCCTAATTTCTTAGTCAAGAACAACTTCAAACTTAAGTACGGGCCGCACATCGGCATGTTCGAGAACAGCGCGGGCAAGGATCCCATCGACCAGCTCAAATTTATGGCCGACATGGGATTCACCGCTTTTGAGGACAACGGCATGATGGGCCGCGACCCCGTTTTGCAGGAAAAAATGGGCAAGGAAATGGCCCGGCTGGGGATAACGATGGGCGTGTTCGTGCTCGACAAAGGCGGCAATTCGCAAAACACGCTGGCAGCCGGGAAGCCCGAATACATCGACATTTTTCTGAGCGGCTGCCGCCGGGCGGTCGAAACGGCCAAGCGCGTCAACGCCAAGTGGACGACGGTTGTGCCGGGGGATTTTGAGCGTAACCTGCCGATTGGCATTCAAACCGGCCACGTCATCGACGCCCTGCGCCGGGGAGCCGAGATTCTTGAGCCAGCCGGTTTGGT
>JAYTAC010000727.1:0-2745 GCA_043737755.1 Spirosoma sp. | reverse complement strand
TGTCGTGCCCGTGTTTGGTCAGGCGGGGGAGGTGATAATGGTATTAGACATTGACAGCGACCAGTTAGCCGATTTCAGTGGCATCGACGCCGACGGGCTGGAGCGGGTCGTGGCGTTGATTCGAGGATTGTGAACGCAGAGTGGGGTTAGTACTTGATTGCAGTAAACTCAACTGCCTGCCGCCTTTTTCCGGAAACTCAGCAATACCATGTCTTTCTCTCATTCCCGCCGGTCGTTCGTGCGCCGGTCATCGCTGGCAATAGCAGCAGGTATCGCGGCCCCGGCGATTCTACCGGCAAAACCGGCCCGCCGTTTAGCTGAACCAACGATCTTGGGCCACAACGGTTTTCGGTATCGCGTGGTGCCGGGCTGGGGTGTGCTGGACGCGGGCAAAAATCCCGTCAATGATTGTCACGAAATGGTGCAGGATGCCAAAGGGCGCATTATTCTGCTCACCAACGAGACGAAAAACAACGTGCTGATTTACGACAAATCGGGGAAACTGCTTGATTCGTGGGGGCACGAGTTTCCCGGCGGGCATGGCCTGACGATTGGGGGCGAGGGCAACGATCAGTACCTGCTCATCTGCGACACGGACCGCCATCAGGTTGTCAAAACTGATCTGAAAGGTCGCGAACTGATGAAACTTGACTACCCGAAAGAAACGGGACAATATACCAATCCTGCCCAGTACAAACCCACCGAAACAGCCGTCAACCCTACCAATGGTGACATTTACGTTGTGGATGGTTACGGATTAAACTATGTTACGCAGTACGACAAAGCGGGTAAACTCATCCGGTTTTGGGGCGGTAAGGGCGACGGCGACGGCACCTTTGATTGCTGCCACGGCATTGTCGTTGACCGGCGACGCCCCGATGCACCACTGATTATTACCGACCGCCGACGGAATGCGCTCAAACGCTTTACGCTCGACGGTAAATACGTATCGACCATTGCCCTGCCGGGATCGTACATCTGCCGCCCGGTCATCCACGGCGACAACCTCTACGGAGCCGTATACCGGAGCACGTCCGACACGTATCCTGAGTCAGGCTATGTGCAGATTTTGGACAAAAACGACCGGATCGTTTCCACGCCGGGTGGTTCGGAGCCTGTTTATCAGAACGGTAAACTCGGTGAGCAGCATAAAGACCGCAGTCAATCATCGTTCATGCACCCGCACGACGTTCTGGTGGACGAGGACGAGAGCATTTATGTGGCGCAGTGGGCCTCGAAAAAAACGTACCCGGTCAAACTGGAACGGACTGCCTGACGATAATTAGTTATGAACACGTTGATCTTGCTGCAAGCCAGTCCGCCACAACCGTCCGACTGGGCGTTGTTTTTTGGCCATTTCCACCCGCTGATCGTTCATCTGCCGATTGGTTTTCTGCTGGTAGCCGGTCTGCTGGAAGTGGGTCGGCGGACGGGAAAAATTGGCGTGGATCAGTCCACCATCACGAGCATCCTGTTCTGGTCGGCGGTAAGTGCCACACTTGCCTGCGTGTTCGGATATTTGCTGTCGCTGGGCGGAGGGTATGAAGAAGAGACGCTCAACGACCACATGTGGCAGGGAATCGGCGTGGCGGTGTTTGCCTGGATCGCCTGGGCCGTGAAGTCCGATTGGCTTGGCGACCGGATTCCGTTCGGTTCGGCACTTTACGTACCGGCGTTGGGGCTGTCGCTGGTGTTGCTGGGGGCGGCCGGGCACCACGGCGGTTCGCTCACCCACGGCTCCGACTACCTCACTCAGCACACGCCCGAACCGTTCCGAACATTAGTTGGTATCCCGCCCAAAAAGACGGAGGTGATAATCAAACCCATCACGGACGTTAATCAGGCACTGGTATTTGAGCAGATTGTCAACCCAATTCTGCAAAGCCGGTGCGTACAGTGCCATAATGCCGGAAAGTCGAAAGGCGACTTGCGCTACGATACGGCGGAGATGTTGAAAAAAGGCGGAGAAGACGGCCCCGTTTTCGTAGCCGGGAAAGGGCTGGAAAGTGCGATGGTGAAGCGGTGTCTGCTGCCCGACGACGATGAAGAACACATGCCGCCGAAAGGAAAAATCCAGCTTACCGAAGGGCAAGTCGCCCTGCTGACGTGGTGGATTGATCAGGGCGCATCGTTCGATAAAAAAGTATCGGACCTGACCGTCAATGACGCCATCCGGCCCGTGCTGGCTTCGCTGGGCGGGGGTGGCGCGGTAGAAGCGGGTGGTGAAAAAACGATTGCATCGTCAGGACCCGCCCCCGAATCGCCGGTGCTGACGATGAAAGTCCCGGCGGCCGATGCGAGGGTGATTGATGAGTTGAAGAGGATGGGATTGATGGTGCTGCCGCTCTCGAAAGAGCAGAATCAGTTGGAAGTGAGCGCGGTGAACACCCGGACCTTCGGCGATGCGCAGGCGACGGTGCTGCCGAAGATCAGCGAACAGATCGTCTGGCTGAAGTTGGGTAATACGGCCGTGTCCGACGCAACGCTGATTCAGGTAGCCAAACTCAAAAACCTGCAAAAACTGCACTTAGAGCAAACCAACGTTACCGATGCAGGTCTGAAAAACTTAAAAGTCTTAGCTAATTTAGAATACCTCAACCTCTACGGCACCGCCATCACCGACGTGGGCCTGACTGAACTGGTGGGTCTGAAAAACTTGAAAACGGTCTATCTCTGGCAAACCAACGTGACCGAACAGGGCTTGGCGAACCTGAAAAAAGCCATGCCCAGCCTCGAAATCGTCGG
>JAYTAC010000726.1:0-2748 GCA_043737755.1 Spirosoma sp. | reverse complement strand
ACCATACCCTGTGCTTCGGCCAATGTGCGGGCGAGGGGCTTTTCGCACAGAATCATCTTCCCGGCCTGGGCGGCTGCGATGGCGATATCGGCGTGGGTGTCGTTGGGGGTGCAGATGTCGACCGCGTCGATGTCGTCCCGCGCGATGATGGCCCGCCAGTCGGTCTCCGTGGATTCGTAGCCCCACTGATCGGCAAACTTCTGCACGTTATCGGCGTTGCGCGAACAAACCGCCTTCAGCACCGGGCGATGCGTCAGTTCCGGGAAAAAGTGTTCCACCTGATTGTAGCCGTTGGAGTGCGTCCGGCCCATCAGACCAGTGCCGATCAACCCGATTCGCAGTTCTTTTTTTTGTGTCATGTGAAGGGAAGGTATTCGCCAAATTTTGTTGTTCCGATTCTCACTGTCAATCAACCTGATGCCAGCCGTGCAGTTGGCGAACCTTGACCATCGTGGCCAGAATATCGTTCCACGTCTGCTGGTTGTTCATGACCTGGTTCGGGAACATGCACCCATCCCAACAGATGTGATTAAACGCTTTCGTGAGCTGACCGGTCTCGTCGCGCAGCCAGAATCCCGCGTCGTTGGCCACGTCGAGTTTGCCGTTTGGGTCCGTGGCCTGGCAGTGACGGCCGGTTTTGTCGTGCGATCCCGATCCGAACACGGTACCGTCGTTCTGGGCTACGTGAAAGTCGATGGTCCACGGGCGCAGAGCTGCCGTCAGGGTTTTGAGGGCTTCGGTCAACACGCTCCGGTCCTGCCAGTCGTAATTCTGGGGTAGAATCCGGTCCTGCTCCCGGTTGTAGCCGAGGAGGTAGAGCAGCGTGTGCGACATATCGGCCTGGAAACCGATATTGGGCCGGTCAACGGCTTCCATCGTGTCGATAGCCGTGCGCCAGCTTTGCAGACCACCCCAGCATATTTCACCCTCGGCGGCTAATTTTTCACCGTAGTCAGCCGCTACGTCGCAGGCTTCGCGGAAGGTCTGGGCGATGAGTTTGGTGTTGCCCGCTGGATCAGCATCCCAGCTTTGGGGCGAACTCGCCGAGTCGATGCGGATGACCCCGCCGGGCCGGACGCCGAGTTCGCGCAGCCGCTGCCCGAAATGACAGGCTTTGCGCACCATCTCCACAAACTGAGCGCGTTCGGCGGGGCTGCCCATGGCCGGGCCACCCCAAATCGGCGCGACGAGCGAGCCAATGCTGAGGTTGTAGCCGGAAACTTTGTCGGCCAATCGCTTGATGTCGTCGTCGGAGCCGTCGATGTCGATGTGCGGATCGAGCAGGCCAATGTCGACACCATCGAATTTGATTCCGTCCACTTCGGCCGCAGCGGTCATTTCGAGCATCGTGTCGAACGGGATGGGTGGCTCTGAATCAGGGCCTTTACCGACGACACCCGGCCAGGTTGCGTTGTGGAGTTTGGGATAGTTGTTCTCGTTCATGGGGGAGTACAGTTTGTGGTCTGTGGTTCGTGGTTTGTGGTTCAGGGCTGCACCACAAACCACGAACCACAAACCCTTTACAGAGTTAGATCAGGATTACCCGGTCCAAAGTGCTTCAGAATCACGATGGGATCGGTAGTAGATGGATTGACGATGGTGATGCCTTCCAGAGCAGCCTTTTCGCTGACAAAAAACTCGTCGTTGGTGAGCTGCCCGTAGCGAATCAGGGCGGGGGTTTCAATGTCCCAGACGCCGAATTTGCCGTGCCCCTGCATCACAATCAGCCCGTAGGCCGCGCTGTCTTTAACCGTTACGGTCATGCCTGGCAATACGGTCAACTCCTTCGCGCTGAACGCGTCCGACTTGTAGCAAACCCAGTTCTCGACGTAGCCACCCGCTCCCATGTCAGCCACGTCCCGAACGGGTTTCGGGGCCATAAATCGGTTAGCCACCATATTCGGGTCGACGTTCAGGTCCCAGTCGATGGCCTCCATCAGCAAGTCGAAGTCGCCCCTCCGGTCGGCGGGCGTACCGTTCCAGAGCAGGTCTTCGGGCACAATGGCTTCGTTGACTAATGACTGGTACATGGCAAAGACGTCGGATGCTTTCTGCGGCTCATACGTACACAGGCTCCCCGGTGCGTGAAGCAATCCGGGCGGCACGTCCCAGCCGGTGCCGGGTTCGAGTCGGTACGCGGCTGAGAAGTTGGTGATTTTGTTGTCGCCCTTGTTGAAGTTGACTAAGCACTCCCGGATTTGTTCTTTGGTGGTGCCGGGCGCGATGCCGATGAATGTGTAGGGGAAATCGCCCCCGTGGTTGTTCAACTGGGGCGGGAAATAGTACGCTTCGGGCTTGCCCAACTGCCCGATAAGCGCGGCCTGCTCGTCGTTGTGGTGCAAATGGTGCGGCAGCGGTCCCATGTTGTCAAAGAACTTGGAGTACATCGGCCAGCTACCGTACTCGTTCCACAGCCGCTCGCCAATCAAGGCGGCACCGAGTTCGGCGATGGCTTCTTTGAGCAAAAATTGAGTTTCGGTGCTGCTATCGGTAAACACAACGGCACTCAGGCCTTCATTTTCGCCGGTCAGCGGGCCGTTTTTGGCGGGTGTTGTCGAGGAAAGCCACCGCTCGTCGATGCCGCCCCGTTCGCCCCCCAGCACGTAATAATCGTCAGGGTGGAGCTTGATTCGTCGTCCGGGAACACAACACGACCGGGGTACCCAGGTGGGGGCCAGCCGCAAAACGCCCTCGCCCTGCTCCAATGCTTTTTGTGCCACGCTCACTGCCAATGTTGTTTCCATTCAG
>JAYTAC010000725.1:0-2748 GCA_043737755.1 Spirosoma sp. | reverse complement strand
GGTAGTTTTCTTCTTTTTACTCAGCGTTTTTGGCTTTTGTATTGCTAAGTGTTGATCAGTTTCCTCAATTATTTTTTCAATAGCTTCTTCCTGTTGCTGTTGAATACTAGTTCCTTTTCTTGATTTTTGATATTCTAAACTTGGCCATATCTTATTCAGACTTTCTTCCAATGTTTCTGTGAGTTGAAGACAACATTCGTATGATTCTAAAAAGTATTGAACGTCAACGGGCAAAAAAATTCCTGATCTCACACGCGCCAACACATCCGCCTTTATTCTGTAGGTATCATTAGCTATCCCTGAATTGTGAATGTGGATGTCTCTAGTGGCTTTTAACTCTATATATTTGTGATATACCGGTTTTTCAAGCAAGTTCACGCCGGTGTACTTGGCAAATTCTTCAGCGAATTCTTTTGGCGATTTATAGCTCAGTTCATTCAAAACAGAGTTTATGATTGAATTCTTTACATCTTCCAAAGAAGAGGCCCCAAGAATAATCTCTGCATCAATTTTTCTTTTATTAGATATTTTTACTGGAAACTCTTTTAACGTTTCCAGTAAAATGTCTCCCAATAATGTTTCAACAAGAGTAACAATTGATAAATACCATTTAATGGCATTTGAGTGTGACCCAAAAAAATATACCTATCTACAAGATCTTGTTTTAAGTAATCTTGGGTATTATCTATTGTTGTTCTATCTGGGTTGAAACCAATGGGGTAAGTAACTTGTATCGTTTCGTCAGGAACGCTCCTGATCCACTCTACATATTTCGAGTAGGCTTGGTATGTCAATTGCGCCAGCTCACCTTGGGCGAAAATCAACATTCTTTGCGAAGAGATTTCATTGTAAAGTTTATCTCCGAACGATTCTAAAATATCCGGTGATGGCTGAATAACGTTGAAGTTCATATCTTTGATCATGGTCTTAGAAGCAGTCGCCTGCAAGCATTGTGGGCAAACTCAGCAAGTCAAACGATATGGCATTACGCCAATCGGCACCCAACGCTACCGATGCTATGACTGCGGACGCACATTTGTCAGAACCTACTGCCGTAAAGCCTGTGACCCCAGCATACGCAAGCAGATCGTGCCAATGACGCTTAACGGAGCGGGTGTTCGGGACACCGCCCGCATACTGGGCATTAACCGCAATACGGTCAGTGCTACCATTAAAAAAAAGTCAGCAGGTGCTTAACGTTCACCCAGCGTACAGCCATAAAAGCTTAACGCTTATCCTGAAAGTGGACGAATCGTGCCGGGCCGCCGGAGGGGTCGTTTGTGCAGGCCAAGAAGCATCCCTCTTGGTCGGGGACGGTCGGCCGCTCATATCTTTGTTTTGATTTGAGACTGTCCCAAAAAGTGCAATTTTTGAGTAAGACCTGACATGGGTTGCCAGTACCTCGGGTCGGCCGCTGAGACGTTTTCTAACGATCTTGATCAGGCTGGTTGTGCTGGCTTCCCTGTCGCTTTCCAATAAGCTCCGACAGTACCTATAGACGCGGTTTTTGACTGTGATCTGCAATCGATGTGCCAGAGCCGGGAAAGTCGTCAGGTAAGCCATGTTTCACTTTTTTATCCCTTTGGTTATGATCTCTTTTCTGCGGTATTGCGTGGGGCTGGACATCAGCAAAGACACGCTTCAGGTTTGTCTGTCGGTGATGGACTCAACTGGTCGAGTCACCGTCAAAGCCACCACCAAGGTGGACAATAAGCCAACCGGTTTTACCAAACTACTGGACTGGGCAGCCCGCCATCGCAAACTGGACTTGCCCCTAAGCTGCCTGATGGAGTCCACAGGTGTCTATCACCAGGCCATTGCCTGGTATCTGCATCAGCACGATCAGACCGTCAGTATCCTCTTGCCCAACAAGGCCAGATACTATCTCAAGAGTCTGGGCTATAAGTCCAAGAACGACAAAATCGATGCTCAGGGTTTGTCCCGCATGGGTCTGGAACAGCAACTACCGGTCTGGAAGCCGCTTTCCAAGAATCTATATGCCCTTCGGCTACTAACCCGTCAGCACCAGCGGTTACAGGAACTGAAGACCCAATCGACTAATCAGCAACACGCTTTAGGGCATAGTGCCTTTGAGAACGGGTTTATTACAAAGCAGTTAACTAAACTCGTGGCCGTCTATGACCAGCAACTCGAGGCCCTGGCGGAAGCCATCGCTCAACTCATTGAGGAGGACCCCATTCTCAAGCCCCGTGTTGCCGGGTTGGTTAAGATCAAAGGCCTGGCCCTGTTGTCAGTAGCGGTGCTGGTGGCCGAAACCAACGGCTTCGAGGGCTTCACCAATCAGCGGCACTTAGTGAGTTATGCCGGTTACGATGTGGTGGAAAACCAATCGGGGAACCACTCGGGCAAAACCCGTATCTCCAAGAAAGGCAATAGCCGCCTTCGGCGTATCCTGCACATGCCGGCTTTCAACGCAGTTCGTTTCAATGAGCCAACTTGCAAAGCGCTCTATGATCGGGTCTACGAGCGGAGTGGTATCAAGATGAAAGCGTACGTGGCGGTTCAAAAGCGGTTGCTATTGATGGCCTACGCCTTGTGGCGACACGGGGTCGAGTATGACCCATCGTACTTAGCGAACCAAGCTGAGAAGGGCAAAAAAATAGTCCCGACCGGCGGGACTACACAGGATCAAGTGGCCGAAGCCGAGTTGTCCTACTTGTAGTCCAAAGGTATTAAAAAAATCCTACCCAAAACTTGACTTTCACGACAGTACCAGCCGTGGGGTAA
>JAYTAC010000724.1:0-6776 GCA_043737755.1 Spirosoma sp. | reverse complement strand
CCAAACTTACGATACGACTTTGGAAGTATGTGCCGGGCTGTGGAACTTCTATCTATCTAACTAACTCATTATCACCGTCTCAACAACACTAATCTTTGTGAAGAACTCATTCGCTTTTTTTATGCCTTCATCCACGCTGGCACCGTCACTAAAGTAACTCGGGTCATAGGCAGACTGCACCGTGCCCCCACCCGTGTACTCGTAGCAGTCGTTGACGCTGGCGTTTTTGAATTCGACGGCAATCTTGTCGCTCTTCAGGTAAGGTATCTGCGTATAGCCAATACCAGTGAAAATGCCGTTGCCCTCGCTGAGTACTTCGGTCACGATCAGGTCGAAGTCGCCCGTGCGGATGGTGTCGCCGGGGGCTAAGCTGCTCAGTCCCACGTCGCCTAAGCTGCCCACGGGGGCGGCTGGCCGGCCGCACTGGTAGGTGTGGGCCACCTGTCGGCAGGGTTTGACCCGCAGGGTGATATAGGCCACCAGCGTGTCGCCCGCCCCGTTGGTCAGCGTTACTTTGTATTCGCCGATGCGTCGGCCCGTCAGCGTGCTGGTGGTAGCCGTCGTTGCTACGGCACTCGTGCTGGTCGGCTCGGCCCAACGGTAGGTGTAGCCTGCTAAGCTCTGCCCGTCCAGCTCTTCCACCGACAGGGCCAGCGTACCCAGGCCTCCGGCTACGCGGGGAAGCAGGTCGGTCTCCGTCGGCGTAGCGTCAACGGACTTGATGCGAATGATGCGCTGGGTTTGGTTAGTATCCGCTTTGAGCACCACCACCGTTTGAGCCGTGGCCGTGCAGCCGCCCGGTACGGTCAGTGTCACGGTGTACGTGCCGTTGCTGGCCGTGGTCGTCGCGGGCAGGGTCGGATTAGCGACTATGCTGGTAAAGCTATTAGGTCCCGTCCAGGCGTAAGTAGCAGACTTTAGGTTCTGTCCGGTCACGCTGAAGCTGAGTGAGCCACCTGCGCTCATCTGTCCGGCCGGACTGCTGTTAGTAGCTGTCACTGAGGGGATGGCCGATAGTCTCAGCGTGGTGGTGCTCTCTGACCCTTCCACGAATGGGCTGCTGCTTACCACTCGTACCCCGTAGTCACCCCCCGGCAGTCCGACCGGAAGATTAACTGTCAACGGACTACCCGTCGTATTACTGACCAGCGTCGCTACGACGCGGGGACGGCCAACGACAGACAGGTGGTCAAGGAGTTGTACGCTAAAGACATTATCGGCGTTGAAGACGCCCGATGTCGAGAACGGAACGCTCAGACTTCCCCCGGCGCAAAGCACTGACTGGCTCAGGGGCAGAGTGCTGATATTATTGGCGGTGCCCGGCGTGGATTCGCCCGTCACCGAGATCACCACCGTCTGGCGACCGGCGCAGCCCTGAGTGGCTTGTGCCACCACCGGGTAGCTGCCGCTGGTGCTCACACCCGCCCCCAGAATGCGCAGGTTGTCCCCGGCCTGCACGAAGCCATTCGGCCCGTTTCAGACGTAGGTGATACTGCCGGGCGAATCCACGCCGGGAGCCGACGAGACGGCCGTCAGCGAAACGGTTTCGCCGATGCTGTAGTTAGTCCGGCCGGTGACGATCAGCGGATTGCCGACCGTGATCTGGATTTGCTGAGAGGGTTCGCTGAGCACCTCGCCCAGGGCACAGGCGGCCGTGTAGTTGGCCGTCATCTGGGGCGAGAGAATCAGCGTCTGCCCGCTTTGGTCGTTCGACCAGCGGACGGTCTGCTCAGGCTGACAACCCGACGCGGTCAGCGTGGTCGACTCACCGGTGCATAGATAAGTAGGTCCGCTGACGATCTGGGGAGCGGGCGGTACCGAATAAGTCAGGGAGAGAGTAATAGCATCGCTGCGGCAACCCCCGGACGTCTCGCAGCGGGCCGAGTAAGCCCCGTTCTGGGCGGGCATAAAGGGCAATATCCACGTATTATCGGTGGCGCTGGAGTTACTGCGATGGGTTAGTTTTGTGCCACAACACCATTTGCGGGAGCCTTGTAGAGCGCTGGCTGTCGACAGTCAGCGATCACACCCGACCACAAACACGTTGGTCTGCGCAAACCTTTAGCGTGTTTATCTAACTGATAATCATTTCGTTTTCTACTACCTACCATTAATTATGAATCTCTCTCATCTCAATTCCGATGGTAACCCCGCAATGGTGGACGTGGGCGCCAAGTCCGTCAGTCGGCGAACGGCCCGCGCCCGGAGCATCGTCGCGCTCGGTCCCGACATCATGCAGCACCTGAATGGAACCGACATCCAGACCCGCAAAGGCCCCGTCTTCCAAACGGCGATCATTGCCGGAACAATGGCCGCCAAACGCACCGACGACCTGATTCCGCTGTGCCACTCGCTGGGCTTGGACAACTGCCGGATCACGATTACGGCCGACGGCAGCGACGCCGTCATCGACTGTTTTGTGTCGACGGAGGGCAAAACGGGTGTCGAAATGGAAGCCCTCGTGGGCGCGTCGGTGGCGGCCCTGACCATCTACGACATGTGCAAAGCCCTCTCGCATGACATCGTCATTCGAGAAACGAAACTCATGGAAAAAACCGGCGGCAAACGTGACTTCACCCGTGAGTAAAGTAAACGGCTTAATACTGACCGGCGGACGCAGCACACGGATGGGGCAGGACAAATCGCAGCTCGTTTACCACGGCAAACCCCAGCGCGACCACCTGACCGACCTTCTGCGGCCCCACTGCGAAACCGTTTTCTGGTCGATCAACACCGGTCAGGCGGCTGAGTTGATGAATTTGTCGCAACCGCTTATTGTCGATGCCTTCGACTGGCCGGGGCCGCTGAACGGCATTCTGTCGGCGTTTCGGCATGACCCCACGGCGGCCTGGTTAGTGGTGGCCTGCGACATGCCGCTGCTAACGGGCCGGTCGTTCGATGCGCTGATGAGCAGACGCGATCCGACCCGGTTGGCCACGGTGTTTTACGATTCCGACGGTCAGTTACCCGAACCGCTGCTGGGCATCTACGAACCGGCATTCGGCCCGATTATGGACCGCGCCGTTGCCACCGGACAGTATTCGCCCCGGCGGCTGCTACAGCAGAATGACGTTCAGCTACTGACGGCACCGGACGTTCGGGAGTTGCTGAACGTGAACGATCCGGCCGCCCGGACGAAGCTGGGTTTCTGAAACATACCCTTGGTTACGTCCGTTTGATCTTGTATGCATTCACTCCAAAAATTACTCTGCGCGGCCGGTTCGCTGCTGTTGAGCACAGCGGCCACGGCCCAGCGCGTGACGCCCTCTACCCACCTGCGCGACTTTAGCGAGCAGCGCATCCGGCATGAGAAAACCATCGGTCTCGCTCTCGGCGGCTACGCATTAGCCAACATCGCCGTAGGCGGCATTGCGGCTGGAAAATCCACTGGCGAAACGAAGTATTTCCACCGGATGAACGTCTACTGGAATCTGTTCAACCTCGGCATTGCCGGGGTGGGTTTGCTTGGTTCGCGCAAAGAAAATCCTGACGGCGAAACGCTGGGCGAAGCCATCAAACAGCACCAGAACATGAAACAGGTGCTGCTATTCAATGCCGGATTAGACATGGCCTACATTGTGGGCGGGGCCTACCTGCGCGAGCGAGCCGAAAACAAACCCGACAGGGCCGATCAACTACGGGGCTACGGACGTTCGGTGATGGTGCAGGGCGGTTTTCTGCTCGCGTTCGACGTTGTCAATTACCTGATTTTCAGAAACCGGGGCGATAAACAGCAACTCCGGCTCGTTTCGGCCGGGCCGCTGGGCGTGGGCATGGTGCTGCCAATCCGGTGAATTCAGCATTTAAAGCGCAAGTTTGCAGGTATGAATCAGGACGAAGACTTTTTGCGTGAGGCCATTCAGTTGGCCCGCAACGGCATGACGACCGGACAGGGCGGACCGTTTGGGGCCGTGGTCGTTAAAGACGGACAGATCGTTGGGCGGGGCTGCAACCAGGTTACGTCGACCAACGACCCGACCGCCCACGCCGAAGTCGTAGCCATCCGCGACGCCTGCCGGAATCTGGGCACGTTTCAGTTGTCCGGTTGCACACTCTACACGTCCTGCGAACCCTGCCCCATGTGTCTGGGGGCCATCTATTGGGCGCGGCCCGCCCGAATCGTCTACGGCGCGTTCCACTCCGACGCGGCCGGGGCGGGTTTCGACGACCAGTTTATCTACGACGAACTCGCCAAACCCCGCGACCAACGCCATATCCCGATGCAGCAACTCCTGCGCGACGAAGCCGACGCGGTGTTTCGGGAGTGGACGGCAATGGAAAAACGGGTGAACTACTGATGTCCTCCCACCATATTGTCCGCGACGAGCAGGAACCCGCGCTGCTGATTGCCAATGGCGAAAGTTGCCAGCCCGAACTCCTCGGCCAACTCCTCGAATGGAGTCCACTGGTGGTCGTGCTCGACAGCGCGATCTGGCGGGTGCTCGATCTCGGCATCAAAATAGACGTGCTCCTCGGCGACTTCGACCGGCGGTCCGACGGTTCGGATTTGGACCTCGACAGCATCCGGGCGCAGCAGTACCCGCTGGAGGTCGTTCACGCGCCCGATCAAGACAAAACTGACCTTGAAAAAGGCATCGAATACTTGATTGAGCGTGGCTTCCCGGCGGTCAACATCATCTGGGCCACGGGTCGGCGGGCGGACCACAGCCTGACCAACATGACCAACATCGTGCGTTACAAAGACAAAATTCGAATCGTGATGCTCGACGATCATTCCCGGATTTTCCCGCTCGTGGGCCGTTACGAAAAGTGGTACGAAGCCGGAATGCCCCTCTCGCTCATCCCCGTCGGGACCGTTTCGGGCATCACCACCACCGGTCTAAAATACAACCTGCATAACGAAGCCCTGACGCTGGGCTACCGCACCGGCAGCAGCAACGAAGCCGCTCAGGACGGTTTTGTGCGCATCGAAGCCCAAACCGGCGACCTGCTCATCATGGAGTGCTGGGACTAAAACCGCACTGCCGGACTGCCTTTGTTGCTCCGTCAACGTGTCCATAATCGTACACGAGTTGTCCGAAAACGGACACTGAACCCGTATGCGTTTTCAACAAACAGGCCATTGCTGCTCAGGAAGGCTTATTTTCATAATTGGCAAGGCGTTTGCGTGGTGGTGTTCCTAGTAGAACCCAACTCGTTTCTGCTAACCTCCGATATGCTCAGCAACTACCTCAAAATCGCCTGGCGGAACCTCATTCGCAACAAAGTCTACTCGTTCATCAATATTGGTGGTTTAGCCGTGGGCATGGCCGTTGCCATGCTCATTGGGTTATGGCTGTATGACGAGCTATCATTCAATAAATACCATCAGAATTACGACCGTATTGCGCAGGTGATGCTGAATCAAACGTTTGACGGGAAAATCGGGACACAGGAAGAAACCCCGCCCCCGCTGGGAAATGCCCTGCGAACAACGTACGGAACTGACTTTACGCACGTGGTGATGTCAACCGAGGCATTCCCGACGCTGGTGGCATTCGGCGATAAGAAATTTACCAAAATCGGACGGAGTGCCGAAGCCGAGATGGCCGAGATGCTGACGCTGAAAATGCTGAAAGGCACACGGGCAAGTTTAAAAAACCCGACGGCAATCATACTCTCGGAATCAGTCGCGACAGCCTTCTTCGGCGACGTAGACCCGCTGGGCAAGGTGTTGAAACTTAACGATAAAAGAACGTTGAACGTGACGGGAGTTTATGAAGACCTGCCCAAAAATTCGCAATTCAGCAACACTGGTTTCATTGCCCCCTGGGACGAAAAAGATCATCGGGGTGATTGGTGGTATAACTCCTTCCTGACGTTTGTGCAATTAGCTGATCGTGCCGATTTGGGAAACGTCTCGGCGAAGATCAAGGACATAAAACTGATCAATGGGCTGAGCGAGGAAAGAAAATACAAACCTGAACTATTTCTACATCCAATGTCGAAATGGCATTTATACTCAGAATTCAAGAACGGTATTAACGTGGGCGGGCGAGTTCAGTTTGTGTGGCTGTTTGGCATCATCGGCGCATTTGTATTACTGTTAGCCTGCATCAATTTTATGAATCTCAGTACAGCCCGGAGCGAAAAACGGGCTAAAGAAGTGGGTATTCGTAAGGCCGTTGGGTCAATACGCGGGCAATTAATTACACAGTTTTTCAGCGAGTCTTTTTTAGTCGTTGGGCTGGCATTCGGGTTGGCTGTTGGGCTGGTGCTGCTGTCGCTGGTATGGTTCAATCAGGTAGCCGATAAGCAGATGGTGCTGCCCTGGATGAACCCGTTCTTCTGGTTGGCAAGCTTAAGTTTTGTCGCACTGACGGGGTTGTTGGCAGGTAGTTATCCGGCCTTCTATTTATCCGGTTTTCAGCCGGTTAAAGTACTCAAAGGCACTTTTCGGGCCGGACGTTTTGCGGGCGTTCCCCGTCAGGTGCTGATCGTCGTGCAGTTCGCCGTGTCGGTCGCCCTCGTGATTGGTACAGGTATCGTTTATCAGCAGATTCAGTACGCAAAAAGCCGCCCCGTTGGTTATGGCCGGACCGGGCTGATTACGATTCAAACGTCTACGCCTGATATTCACGACCACTTTATGGCGATCCGGGAAGAACTACAGAAGTCGGCAACCATAGTCGAGATGGCCGAATCGCACAGCCCGTTAACCGACCTTTTTCTGGCCTTATCCGACTATGACTGGAAAGGGAAAGACCCCAATCAAAATGTCAGCTTGGGTACCATTAGGGTATCGCCTGAATTTGGCAAAACAGTTGGTTGGCAGG
>JAYTAC010000723.1:0-6778 GCA_043737755.1 Spirosoma sp. | reverse complement strand
GCGAACACCTTACCGACAACGATATTATGGTGATTCTACTGCCCGACCACGGTACGCGTTACCTCGGCAAAATTTACAACGATACGTGGATGAAGGATCACGGTTTTTTGGAAGACCGCGCTTTCAAAACCGCCCGCGACATCGTGCACAACAAAAACGGGCATTCTGACCTGACGACTATTGGTGCGGGCGTATCGGTGAGTCAGGCGATTCAGGTGCTGAACCGCTACGGCATTTCGCAGATTCCGGTTACCGACGAAGACGGCCACATCGTTGGGAGCCTGACCGACACGACTGTGTTGAACCGGCTCATCGATAATCCGGCCGTTAAAGATCATCCCGTTAGCGACGTGATGGACAAGCCGTTCAAGTTTGTCGGGTTGGACAACACCATCGACGCCCTGTCGTCGCTCATCGACCGGGACAACAAGGCACTGCTCGTGCGCGACGAGAAAGAGCAGATTCACATTATCACGCAGGCTGATCTGCTGGCCGCCATGACCAACTAACGCTCAAATGGGCGGAACCAGCTTACTTTTGCGTCATGGAACAGCAAGTAGAAACGTGGATTCGGGCGTTGGTTCGCTGGGCGGGTTACGTTCCCAACCGGGATTTGTCGGGGTGGGTTCTGTTGATCGCATCCGTTCTGCTGGGGCTGATTGTCAACCTGATCATTACGCAGGTGCTGCGGTTTGTGGTTCGTCGGCGACCGTTTCACACGCTGGACCTGCTCAAAACCCGCGCCCGCTGGGCATTCTGGGTGTTTATCCCCTCCCTGTTTTTTCTGTTGGCCACCAACATTCAATCGGCGCGGTTTCTGCGTCGGCATCCGGTTGCCGACAAAGTAGCCGAGTTGCTGTTTTTGGTCGCCACCACTTGGTTTGTCGTTCAGTTGCTAAAAGTGGCCGAACTGCGGCTGATTCGGGAGTATGACACCACATTAGACGCCAACCTGTCGCACCGGAAGTTCGTGACGCAGGTGAGGTTTTTTAGGCGGCTGCTGGTCATCGGTGTGCTTGTCATTGGCGCGTCGCTGTTGCTGATTACGTTTCAGGGAAGCCGGAAAGTGGGGCTTAGTGTGCTCACGTCAGCCGGAGTCGTGTCGGTGCTGATCGGCTTTGCGGCCCAGAAAACGCTGGCTAACCTGATGGCCGGTATTCAGATTGCGTTCAACCAGCAGATTCGGTTAGACGACGCCGTGGTGGTGGAAAAGGAATGGGGGCGCATCGAAGAGATCAACCTGACGAGCGTGATTGTGCGGCTCTGGGACCGGCGTCGGCTGATTCTGCCCATCACCTACTTTGTCGAAACGCCATTTGAGAACTGGACCCGCTCCGAATCGTCCATTACCGGCTCGGTATTTCTGTACCTCGACTACACCGTGCCGGTGGACATAATCCGCGAAAAAGCCCGCGAACTCGCCGAAGCCGATCCGCTCTGGAACAACGACGTGTTTGCCGTTCAGGTGACCGATACGCAGCCGACCTGCATTGTGGTGCGGATATTACTTTCGGCCCATGATGCGCCGTCGGCTTTTGATCTGCGCTGTCACATTCGGGAGCAACTCGTGGCTTTCATCCGTGATGAGTACCCGCAAAGCCTTCCCCAAACGCGGCTGATGCTGGCCGAAGAGTTGAAGGCGAGAGAGGTGTGAAAAGTGGGTGGGTACATCGGCTCGTAGGCGTGAAAATCCCCGAGCAAGATTTAATCACCCTACAAACTGACCCACCCACCCACTTAATCACCCAAAACTGTCTTTTTACCAACCCGGATTTTGCAGTAGCCCGTTGTTGATGTCCCGTTCGCGTTGGGGAATCGGGAACAGGTTATTTCGGTCGATGAACACGCGCTGCTCCCGCTTGAAGCGCAGAGCGTCGCCCGCCGTATAATCGGAAATGTCATTCAAATCCTGCTCCGAGCCGCCCGCCCCGAACGAGGGGACCGGGGCGGGTCGGGTACGCGCCCTGGAAGCCCCATACACGAACGTGTTCAGGCCCAGCTTGCCCGTGCTCCACCGGCGCATATCGAACAGGTGAATGCCTTCGTTGGCGAGTTCGACCACTTTTTCGCGCCGGACCAACTGCCGCATTTTGGCCTGGTTAGTCTGAATGGCCGCGTCGACCACCGGCATCCCCGCCCGCCGACGCACTACGTTCAGGGCAGTGACGACCGACGCGTCGACCTGGTTCAGTTCGATTTTGGCTTCGGCGTAGGTCAGCAGCACCTCGGCATAGCGCATGTAGGCAAACCCGGTTTTCGACGTAAACATGTCCTGCGCGTCGTCGAGTGTGTATTTTGTCCACAACACGCCCACGCCGTTGAGCACCGGCCCGAACGCGTTGGTCAGGTCCACGTTCGGACCCGGTGCCCAGACGCTGGTGTTGAAGTTAAAAAAGCTCGACTGCGCATCGTAGGGGTTGAACACCGTCCGGCGCCGGGTGTTGCTGGCCGTAGCCGTGATCGTGTCGCCATCAACGGCCACGGTGAACTTCATCCGGGGGTCGCGGCTGCGGTTGGGCCGGGCGGGGTCGTAAAGGGGCGACTGGTCGATGCGTTTGCCGTCGATGCACTCGAATTTGTCGGCCAACGCCTGCAGCGGAAACCGGCCCGACTGCCCGGCTAAACTCCGCGATCCCTGTCCCAGCGCGATGAACGATACCGGGTTGGCCTGATCGAGCGGCAACAGAAACTCGAACATAATTTCCTTGCCCGCATTAGCCTGCTGACCCGCCAGCGTAAACAAACTGCCGAAATTGGGATTCAGCCCGTACTGCCCGCCGTCGATTACTTTTTTGGCGGCATCGGCCGCTGCCCGATACCGGCCCAGCAACAGCGCAATTTTCGACTGCAATCCAAAGGCAACGCCCCGGCTCACGCGGCCCCGCTCGCGGGGTGCCCAGTCGAGTTTGGTGGCGGCATCGTCCAGATCGGTGGTTAGGAAATCGGCGATTTTGGCGCGTTCGGTGCGGGTGAGCGTGTAAAAATTCTCGGCAGCTAATGGGTCGGTGTAGAACGGCACGTCGCCATACAATCCCATCAGGTTGTAATAAGCCCAGGCCCGTAGTACTTTGGCTTCGCTCTGAATGCGGTTGAAATTGGCCACGGGCAGGTTGGCTTTGCCCCGCTCCATGCCCGCAATCACGACGTTGGCGCGGGCGATGGTCTGGTACATAAACGTCCAGTAGTTCGACACCGATCCGTTGGTGGCATCAAACGACCCCGATGCGATGCCGGGTGCCCGTTCCAGCCCAATATCGGTGTACAAATCATACAGCACCTGAATCGGCAGGTTGCCAACGGTCCAGTAATTGGCGTTGTACACGCCCGTCAGGGCGAGGGTCACCTCGGCTTCGTTGTTGAAATAGGTAGCCGCTGCCGGGCTGTCCAACGGTTGCCGGTCGAGGTAGTCGTCGCAGGCCGTCAGCGACAGGGCGACGGCGGCAAAGAAGAATATCGTTTTCATTCGCTGATCAGAATCTGAGGTTGAGGCCGGCGGTCACGGTCCGCATGACGGGGTAGAATTCGCCGTTCTGATCGTCTTTTTCGGGATCAAAACCGTTGGTGAATTTGCTGAACGTCAGCAGGTTCTGCCCGCTCACGTACACCCGCACTGAGTTGATTTTCGCCTTTTTGGTTACGCCTGTCGGGATGGTGTAGCCCAACTGCACGTTTTTCAGGCGCAGGTAAGCCGCGTTGCGCACCCAGTAGTTCGAGTCGCGCCAGTTGGCCGTGCCCTGATCGGTGGTCAGGCGGGGGTAGGTGGCACCGGGGTTGGCGGGGGTCCAGTAGTCGCGCTGGTTGGCGAAGGCCGTCGAGATGAAATCGGCCGAGTAAAACGCCCACGCGCCCGTGCCACTGATGTAGCTGTCGCGCTTGCCCACGCCCTGGAAAAATACGTTCAGGTCGAAGCCCTTGAACGCTAATGTGGTGTTCAGGCTATAGGAATAGCGCGGGTAGTTGTTGCCCAGCACAACCCGGTCGGCCCCGTCGATTCGTCCGTCGGGCTTGCCCGTCAACTGCCCTTTGGCATCATAGCTGTTCACGTCTTTGTAGCGGATGTCGCCGGGAGCCGTGTTGGCCGCAATGAAGGGCGTGGCCGCGTTGCCATCTAGTGTGTTGGCCGTAACGACCTCTTCCTGACTCTGGAACAGCCCATCCGACAAAAAGCCGTAGTACGACCGCAGCGGCTGACCGGGCGTCGAAATCACCCGCCCGTCAACGATGTCCTGTCCAGCCAGATCAAGCACTTTGTTCTGTACGTCCGACACTAAACCCGCCACGTTGTAGCGCAGTCCGCCAATCTGGTTGCGGTAGCTGACGCTCAGTTCCCAGCCGTTGTTTTGCATCAACCCGGCATTGATGAACGCCGGAGCCAGTCCGGTGTAGTTCGGGATGGGCTTGACAAGGAGCAGGTTGCTGACTTTCTTCTGGAACACATCGACCGTGATGCTCAAATTCTTCAACAGCGTCAGGTCCACGCCGATGTTGGCCTGCGTTGAGGTCTCCCACGAAATGTTGTTGTTGGCCGCGATTGTTTGACCGACGCCCGCGTTCAGCCGGTTGGCGAAGTAATAATTCAGGCTCTGCGTCAGGTTGGCCGCAAACGGGTAGAACGTCGACGAACCGTCGGGGTTGGTCAGGTTCTGATTGCCCAGACTGCCGTAGGACGCCCGCACTTTGGCAAAGGTCACCACGCTGTTGAGGCCGTTCATGAAATTCTCGCGGCTGATGACCCAGCCCACCGACGCCGACGGGAAGAAACCCCACTGCCGGTTGTTGACCTGCGAAAAGCGCGACGACCCATCGTAGCGACCGTTGACTTCGAGCAGGTATTTGTTGTCGAAGTTATAATTGAGCCGACCGAAGAATGCGGCCAGCGCATATTCACTCGATCCGCCACTGTTGCCCTGGTTGTTGGTCCCAACGCCCTGATACGGCTGATCCGAAGGCAGGTCGGTGCGCGACGCGGTGAGCGACTCGGTCAGGAAATCCTCGGCCTGAAAACCCAGCAGTAACCGAAAGTCGTTGCGGCCCAGCGTTTTGTAGAAACTGGTCTGAATCAGATAATTGTTCAGCCGCGACCGCGAAATGGCGTCCTGAATAAAGTTCTGACCGGGGAAGTTGGCCACAAAGTCGAGCGCACCGGTCGTCAGATTGGGGCGGAAGACGGGGTAATTCTGCAAAAACCGCTTCTGGTTCACCTGCCGAACGTTGTTGGAGACCATCGCTTCGACGTCCATGAACGAAAACGGTTTGTAGATCAGGTTGGCCCGCAAAATGGTATTGGGCCGCTGAGTCCGGTTGAAGCCACTCGCTTCGGCCTGCCCGATGGGATTGCGGAAATTGCTCTGCTCTGCGCTCCGTCGCCGTACTGCCTGTCGGCAAACTTGCCCGCGCCCGTCGCCGGAAAACCCAGCATTTGCCGGATAATAAACTCGGCTGATGAGCCGCCGGGCTGTGTTTCGGTGGCGTTGGTGTAGATTAGGTCGCCCTGAAAACTCAGTTTTTCACTTATTTTGATGTCGGAGTTGAACCGCAGGTCGTAGCGTTTGAAGCTCGTGTTCTGGGTCAGTCCCTGCTGGTTGAGGTATGTCCCGGCGGCAAAAAACTTGATCCGGTCCGAGCCACCGCTGAGGTTGATGTTGTGGTTTTGCATCAGGCCGGTGTTGGTCAGCACACCCTTCTGCCAGTCGGTGTCGATATACCGGAAATTGTCGGTGGGGTTTGTTCGATAGGCTTCGATGAAGGCCGGGTCGAACTCGGGTTTGGCCGTTGCCCCCGACGTGTTGGCCACTGCCACGTTCCGCAACTGCATGTGCTCCAGCCCCGATACGCGCTCGGGCAGGGCCGTGGCCCGCTGCTGCGACATAAATCCGTTGTAGGACACTTGAATGCCGTCGCCACTGCCGCGACGGGTTTTCACGACGATGACGCCGTTGGCCGCCCGCGCTCCGTAAATAGCCGTCGATGCGGCATCTTTCAGGACGCTGATGCTCTCGATGTTGTTGGGGTCGATGTTGTTGAGCGTTTCGAGCGAGTTGGGAGCCTGCGGCACGTTGTCGATAACGAGCAGGGGCGTGGTGTTGGCACTAATGGACCCAACGCCCCGGATGCTGATGTTGGCTCCGTCGGCACCCGGCCGGCCCGATTGCTGCGTCACCGTAACGCCCGGTGCCAGGCCCTGAAGGAGGTTAGACGATGTGGCAACCTGCCGCGTGAGCAATTCTTCGCGGCTGATGGCCGACACAGAGCCGGTCAGGTTGGCCCGCTTTTGGGTGCCGTAGCCTACCACCACGACCTCATCGAGGTTGTTGGCCCCAGCTTTCAGGCCAACGTCGATGGTCGTGCGGCTACCAACGGCTTGTTCCAGAGCGGCATAGCCGATAAAGCTGAACACCAGCGTCTGAGTGACGTCGGCCGTGATCGAGTAGCTGCCGGTGGCGTCGGTGATGGTGCCGCGCGTGGAGCTTTTAATGGATACCGATACGCCCGGCAGTCGCTCATTGCCGGACTGGTCGGTGACGGTGCCCGTCACGGTTCGCTGTTAGGCAAATGTGGTCGTCAGGCAGGCGCACGGGCAAAGAAAAATAAGTATAAGTCGTCTTTTCATGAAGATATAGCTGTGAGATGAATTACAAACATACACGGAAAAATGACGAATTGGCACGGTTGTTTATGGGCACATTGTGGACGTCTCCTACTCCTCCCACCCAAGCGACCGCTCGATTGCTTTCTGCCAGCCACGCATCAGTTTCGCCCGCTGTGCGTCGTCCATCGT
>JAYTAC010000722.1:0-2760 GCA_043737755.1 Spirosoma sp. | reverse complement strand
GGTCAAATTGGCGAAGCAGGTCGTGTTGAAGTCGATGCGCACCGAGAAGAAAGTGGCGTATGGGCAGTCGTCGGGCGCGTCGTCGGTAGCCACCGTTCAGCCGTATTCAAACAACAGCTCGGTGCATCGAATTGAATCGACCGGCGATCAGATGGTACGGGAAGAGGTGTCTTACTTTCTCGTCGACCAGAATGACCGGTATTATCTGATGAATAAATCCGCTATGTTTAAGGTCTTTCCGAAGCACAAAAAGGCAATCGACGCCTACCTGAAGGAGAATCCGACCCAATTCGCGGAGGAAGCCGATCTACGAAAGTTAATCCAGTTTTGCAGCGAACTGTCGTGAGAACACCGGTTCGCATTTAAAGAACTTGTACACTGAATGAATCCAGCGCGTTTTATTTCCAATTTGCTGCGGGTAGGCGGATTGCTGATTACGGCATTTGTCGTGAGCAATTGCCAGCCGAAATCAGCGGATAAATCGACGTTTGCAAAGGCCGATACGCCCCCGCTGTTCACGCTGCTCTCGCCCGATCAAACCGGCGTCACCTTTGCCAACAACCTCACCGAAGGGCTGAATACCAACGTCCTGATGTATGAGTATTTCTACAACGGCGGGGGTGTGGCCGTCGGTGACCTGAACGGCGATGGCTTAGACGATATCTACTTCAGCGGCAACATGGTGCCCAACCAGTTGTACCTTAACAAAACCGCAGCCGGTGGTACGCTGCAATTTGCCGACGTCACCGCCGTGGCGGGTGTGGCCGGGCGCGAGGGGCCGTGGAAAACCGGCGTAACTATGGCCGACGTCAACGGCGATGGTCGACTCGATATGTACGTGTGTCATTCAGGAGCCGTGCGCCCCGAAAACCGCGTACCCGAACTGTTCATCAACGATGGTCCCGATGCGCAGGGCGTTCCGCATTTTACGGACCGAACGGCGGAGTATGGGTTAGATAATCCCGCTCAGACGACGCAGGTCGTGTTTTTTGATTACGACCGCGACGGTGATCTGGACTTGTTTCAACTCAATCACAACCCTAAATCGCTGCCGGTGCTCGACGTGGCCGCCACGTCGTCGCTGCTCAAGCAGACCAGCCCGGAAATCGGTGTTCGGTTGTACCGCAACACCCGTAACCGATTTACCGACGCAACGGACCAATCGGGGCTGAGCAGTTCGGTGTTGAGCTACGGACTCGGCGCGGGCGTTTCGGACCTCAACGGCGATGGCTGGCCCGACATCTACGTCTCCAACGACTACGCTGTTCCTGATTATCTCTACCTGAACAATCGCGACGGGACCTTCACTGATAAACTCAAAACGAGCATCGGTCACACGTCTAACTTCTCAATGGGTAACGCCGTCGCCGATGTCAACAACGATGCCCGCCCCGATATTCTGACGCTCGACATGCTGCCCGAAGATAACCGGCGGCAGAAACTGCTGATGGCACCCGATAACTACGAAAAGTACGCCCTCAGCGTCGAATCGGGCTTTCATCACCAACACATGCGCAACATGCTGCAAATCAACAACGGCGACGGAAATTACCGCGAGACGGGGCAGTTGGCGGGTATTTCCAACACCGACTGGAGCTGGGCACCACTGTTTGCCGACTTGGATAATGACGGCTGGAAAGACCTGTACATAACCAACGGCTACGTCCGGGACTACACGAATCAGGACTTTTTGAAATACATGGCCGATTTCATGCAGAACCGGCCGACGAACCCCGGCCGCGAGGACGTGCTGGACCTGGTCCATAAGATGCCGTCGTCGAACGTGGCTAACTACGCCTTTCGCAACCGGGGTGAATCGGGTGAGGTGACATTTGAGAACGCTGGCCCGGCCTGGGGACTGACACAGATCTCCAACAGCACGGGAGCCGCCTACGCTGATTTGGACAACGACGGCGATCTGGACCTTATCTGCAACAACACCAACCAACCGGCCTTCATTTTCCAGAACGAAACGGATAAAAAACGCCATTACCTCGCGCTGACGTTGCTGGGCAGCGGGGCCAACACGCAGGGCGTCGGTGCGAACGTGACGCTGTACCGGAGCGGTAAACAGCAATATGTGGAGCAGATGCCCACGCAGGGATATCAGTCGAGTGTGTCACCCCGGCTGCATTTTGGCTTGGGTGCTGATTCCGGCATCGACTCGTTGCGGGTGGTGTGGCCGGGCGGCAAGCAGCAGCTACTCACCAACGTGAAAGCCGACCAGCTTTTAACCCTGCGCGAAACCGACGCCCGCCAGACTTACCGCGTTCCCCGCCCCGAACCCACGCTGTTTCGCGAAACGAATGCGCCTTTGGCCTATGCCCATCCCACGACGACAACCAACGATTTTAAGCGGCAGCCGCTGTTAGTCAACGCGATGTCGTTCAGCGGTCCGTGCATGGCCAAGGCCGATGTCAACGGCGACGGGCGTGAGGATGTGTTCGTCGGCGGGGGCAGCGGGCAGGCCGGGGGCGTGTTCATACAGCAGGCGTCGGGGCAGTTCGGCCGATTGCCGCAACCCGCCTTCGAGATTGACAGGGCGTGTGAAGACACCGACGCCATCTTCTTCGATGCCAACGCCGACGGCGCGTCTGATCTGTACGTGTGCAGTGGCGGCTACGGCGATTTCCAGCCCGACGACCCGCGTTTGCAGGACCGGCTGTATTTGAACGATGGCAAAGGATATTTCACAAAAAGCAGCGGTGCACTGCCCGCGATGCGCACCAGTACAAGCTGCGTTCGGGTGGCCGACGTCAA
>JAYTAC010000721.1:0-2762 GCA_043737755.1 Spirosoma sp. | reverse complement strand
GCGCGTGTGTGGACAGGCTGTTCGGGACATTGACGACCGGCGAACTGGCTTCGGCAACCAATCGAACTTTCGGGCGTGGTTTGGAGTAGTGTTCAGGTGTCTATTTCTGATAGATTACTCAAACAAACATATATGAACGTTGACGTACTGGCCATTGCGGCCCATCCCGATGACATCGAAATGACCTGTGCCGGCACTGTTTTGTCGCTGGTGGCGCAGGGTAAAACTGTGGCTGGTGTCGACCTCACGCGGGGCGAACTCGGCACCCGTGGCACCCCCGAAATCCGGCTCGGCGAGTCGGCGGAGGGTGCCCGGCTGATGCAGTTAGCCGCCCGCGAGAACATGGGTTTCCGCGACGCTTTTTTTTGCAACGACGAAGCCCATCAGATGGCCCTGATCCCGATTATTCGCCATTACCGGCCCGCCATTGTGCTCACCAACGCCCCCGACGACCGCCACCCCGACCACGGCCGGGCGGCTGAATTGGTAGTGCAGGCGTGTTTTTACGCGGGACTTCGCCAGATCAAAACCGTTGGCAAAGACGGCCGGCCGCAGGAAGCGCACCGCCCCACGTTCATCTATCACTTCATCCAGGACCGCTCGCTGACGCCAGATTTTGTCGTGGACGTGACGCCCTACTGGAATCGGAAACTCGACGCCATCAAAGCCTACAAGAGCCAGTTTTTCGATCCCGATAGTCCCGAACCGCAGAGCTACATTTCGGGGGAGCCGTTTTTGAAATTCCTCGAAGCCCGCACCCGCGAACACGGTCACCGAATCGGGGTGGAGTTCGGCGAGGGATTCGTCAGCAAGCGGATGCTGGGCGTGGCCGACTTGTTTAGTCTTGTGTGACTGGTTGGGGAAGTTGATCAGTCGTGTTGCAAATACTCAAATCCGGGTAATAATCTCCTCGCACAGCACAAAAGCGAATTGTGCGAGACGAGCAACTTTGGATCATAATGCGTTGACTGACAAAAACATAGTTTTTTTGTGCATGGTGCGGTACGATTTTTCCAGCGCGGCAGGGCGAAGAGGGCCTGTGGTGGTGGGCTTTGTACCTTGCTTTTTTTAGACCAACACAAAAAGACGTTATGAATCGGGAAATTGCGTACACAACGGACCGTCCGGTAATGGGCGGTCCTGCACTAACGAAGCGAATTTCGTGGAGTGCTGTTTTTGCCGGGGTTCTGGTCGCCGTTGTCACCCAAATGCTGTTGACCTTGCTGGGTCTGGGCATCGGCCTGGGGTCGCTCGACACCGTTGAGGAGCAGAATTCAACTGCCGGGCTGGGCATCGGTACGGCTATTTGGTACATCGTCAGCAGCTTGTTGTCGCTGTTTGCCGGTGGGTGGGTAGCGGGTCGGTTGGCCAGTGCCCCCCGTATGTTCGACGGGGTTATTCACGGCGTGCTGACGTGGAGTTTGGTGACGCTGTTCACGGTGTATTTGCTGACAACGGCCGTTGGCCGCATCATTGGCGGGGTGGGCAGTTTGGTTAGTGGCATCGCTAAAACGGCCGGTTCGGGCATTGCGGCTGCCGCGCCGGGCTTAGCCGATCAGGCGCAGGAACAACTCAAAAAGAACGGCGTTGACATCGATTTGAATGATCTGAAGGGAGAAATCAGTCAGGTGCTGCGCGAAACGGGTAAACCGGGTCTGCGGCCGGAAGCCCTGGAACGTCAGGCCGAACAGGCTGGCAACCAGGCTAAAAATGCCACCGAACGGGCCGCATCGAACCCGCAGGGGGCCGACGAAACCGCCGATGGTGTTCTGAATCAGTTCATCAAGCGGGGTGAGGGCGTTGCCGACCAGATTGACCGTACTGCGGCCGTTAACGTGGTGATGGAGCGGACGGGCAAGAGCCAAGCCGAATCCGGGCAGGTGGTCGACAACTGGACGAAGACCTACCAGCAGGCCCGCGTGAAGTTCGAGCAGACAAAAAAGGAAGCCGGGATTCAGGCTCGTCACGTGGCCGACGATGCCGCATCGGCCGCGTCGAAGGGTGCCATTTACGGTTTCTTCGGCCTGCTGATTAGTGTCGCTGCTGCCGGATATGGTGCCAAAATGGGTACGAATTCTAAGGATGACCTCAACCGGCTTGATCGCCCGGTGGGTGAAGTACGGTAAAACAGCGGGTGGGTTGTTTAATTCCTGTTTTAAGTGAAATTTACGGCAAAGGGCCGGACACCAATGTCCGGCCCTTTCTTTGTTTTTGCAGGAAGCGGGTAAGCGGAAAGGGTCGTATCGGGGGCGTTTGTGCCACCAATACGACCCTTTCCGTTTGCTGGTCAGGACTTAGTTGTTCCGAACGGAGTCCCGAGCGGCTTCTTTGTAGTCTTTGCGGGCCGAATCCAGATCAGCCTGCTCCTCCCGAACGTCTTCTTTGGAGTCGCCGTCGCGCTGGGCTTCGATCACGTCTTCTTTGGCATCCTGCACGTCTTCCGCCTTATTTTCTTTTTTGGAATCGCAGGCAGACTGGGTCGTAGCGCACAGAATAGCCACTGATAAGCCGAGAATAAGTTGTTTTATTTTCATCTGGAACTGTTTGTTATGGTTAAGCCGGTATAACCCGTGTTTTGAAATAATGTTGAGAGATGCGATTGACCGGGCCAGTGCAACGCCACTGCCGTTAGCAACGAATGCGCCGGGGATACCCACTGTTCCCATTGGATAAACAAAACGAACAGTGATCGGCTGAGCGGGTTTTCTGTGCATGATTACACTCGCCGATACAAGCGCACTGTTAGACAAGACCACCGAACA
>JAYTAC010000720.1:0-6805 GCA_043737755.1 Spirosoma sp. | reverse complement strand
GCGGCAGCATCCGGCTCACCGACCTCCGGGGCGACATCGACGCCCAAACCAGCGGGGGCAGCGTGCAGGGCAGCGACCTGACGGGCGAAATCAAAGCGGGTACGTCGGGTGGCTCGGTGCGGCTCTCGAACGTGTCGGGCAGCGTCGACGCCAGCACCAGCGCGGGCAGCGTGGAGGTGAGCATCGTGAAGCTGGGTGAATACGTTCGGCTGAGTACCAGCGTCGGCAGTGTCCGGGTGAAAATGCCGCTCGACAAAGGCATGAACCTGAACCTGAGCGGCAGCCGGGTCAATATTCCGGAATCACTGTCCAAATTCGACGGCGACATCGAGAAGAACCGCGTTCGGGGCAGGCTCAACGGCGGGGGCATTGCAGTGAATATCTCGGCGGGCATGGGCAACGTGTATGTGAACCAATAAAAAGCAGAACATGTAAACGAAGGAGGGTGTAGGTGGCCGCTGAGCTACTTACACCCTCCCTCGTTTTTTTAATCATGACCTTTGACCGCCGACTGCTCCTCAACCTCGGTCTGACGCTCATCAGCAGCTTCCTGATTTTGGTCTGCATCAAAATCACTCCCAGTATTCATCTGCCGTATTTGGTAACGCCCGCTTTGGCGGCTGGGCTGGGGTTTCTGGAGCCGCGCCGGGGCTGGCTGCTGGCCCTTGTGCAGGTCGGCACGATCTGGCTTGGCTACACGCTCTTCGTACCGACACCGGACGATTCCCGCGACGGCACGGTTGAGAACTTCGGTCTGTATGGGTCTATGATCCTGACGTTTGTGGGCAGCTTCATCGGCGGCTTGCTGAAGCGGGCATTAGACCGGGGGTGAGCGGGTCACGAAACCGGCACCGGGTACAATCCGTTATCTTCAGTAAAAAAAATACCCTATGGATTCCATCGTTTTTCACGTCGACGCCGACAACGTCGGGCCGAACCTCGCCGAGAGCATCAAAGCCTACTTCGGTAATCGGCGAGTGCAGATTATCGTCAAACTTGACGAAACGAGTGATGATGCGGCTACTGCCGGGAGAAACCCGGACCTCGACTACGCGCTTCCATACGACGACATCGCCCGGATTTCAGCGGCTCTGGACCGTAACGAACCAGTTGACATGATGGCCGAAATGAAGAAATTCATAGCTGCCAAGTGAAGGTGACACGCAGCTGACAACAGGCGTTTTGGTTCCACAAACCCGCGCTGGTGTCGTATCTTTACGCTACGATTGATACGCCACTGCTTATGTTTCGTTTGACGCCCAAACTACCCTTTGCGAGTCTGCTGCCCAGCTTCGAGGGTGACCTGTACTTTGATGAATCGCCCGAACACACCGCCCAGCGGGTGATTTACGCGACGGATGCTTCGGTGTATCAGGAGATGCCCGTGGCGGTAGCCATTCCCAAATCCGTAGCCGACATCAAGCGGTTGCTGCGGTTTGCCAAACAGCACGGCGGGAGCCATAAATCAATCGGCCTGATTCCCCGCGCGGCCGGTACGTCGCTGGCCGGGCAGGTGGTGGGCAACGGCATTGTGGTCGACATCTCCAAACACTTCGGGCAAATTCTGGAAATCAACGTACAGGAGCAGTGGGTGCGGGTGCAGCCGGGCGTCATCCGCGACGACCTGAATGCGTTCCTGAAACCCCACGGCCTGCTCTTCGGTCCCGAAACCAGCACCGCCAGCCGCGCCATGATCGGCGGCATGATCGGCAACAACTCCTGCGGCCTGCACTCCATCATCTGGGGCACCACCCGCGACCATCTGCTCGAAGTCCGGGCCGTACTCAGCGACGGAGCCGAGGTCACCTTCGGGCCGCTCACCCACCCGGAATTCGACGCTAAATGCCGGGGCGAAAACGTGGTCAGCCCGCTCGAACAGCGGCTCTACGTCCAGTTTCGCGACTGGCTCTCCGACGAAACAGTACAGCAACACATCCGCACTGGTTACCCAAAACCGACTGTCACGCGCCGAAATACGGGCTACGCGCTGGATGCGCTGGTGGGATTTTTCAGCGGAGAAGGCAAGGCTTTCAACTTCGCCCGTCTCATTGCCGGTTCGGAGGGGACGCTTTGTTTTATTACCGAAGCCAAACTAAACCTGCTTCCCCTGCCCCCAACCGAAATTGCGCTGGTTTGCGGGCACTTTCCGACCATCCGGCAATCGCTCGAAGCAAACTTAGTAGCACTCGACCACGGCTGTTCGGCGTCGGAATTAGTCGATGATTACATTTTGCAACTGACCAAAACCAACATCGAACAAGCTAAGAACCGTCACTTTGTGGAGGGCGATCCCAAAGCGATTCTGATGGTCGAGTTTTTTGGCGATACCCGCGCTGAGGTCACCGCCAAAGCCGACGCGTTTGTGAATGATCTGCGGGCGAAAGCACTCGGCTACGCGTTTCCGACGCTGTTTGGCGACGATACCAAGAAGCCGTGGGCACTGCGCAAGGCCGGGCTGAGCATCATGTACAATATTCCCGGCGACGAAAAACCGGCTAATGTCATCGAAGATACGGCTGTCGACGTGCGCGACCTGCCCGATTACATCGATGAACTTGACCGCATGGCGTGGGAAAATCACGGGCTGAAACTCGAATATTCGGCTCATGCGGGTGCGGGCGAAATTCACGTGCTGCCACTCATCAACCTGAAGTCGTCGGCGGGGCGGACTACGTTTCGGGAGTTGCTGATGGACACCGCGCAGTTAGTCAAGAAATACGGCGGATCGCTGTCGGGTGAGCACGGCGACGGACGGCTGCGGGGCGAGTGCATCGCGTTTATGCTTGGTGCCGAAAACTACCAGCTTTGCAAGGATGTGAAAGCCCTGTGGGACCCGCAGAACGTGTTCAACCCCGGCAAAGTGGTCGACACGCCCCCCATGAACGAGTCGTTGCGGTCGGAAGCGGACGTGGTCATTGAGCCACCCAAAACGATATTTGACTTCTCAGCGGTGGGTGGCATTCTGGAAGCGGCCGAAAAGTGCTCCGGCTCCGGCGACTGCCGCAAAACCGAAATTTCGGGCGGAACGATGTGCCCCAGCTACATGGCTACCCGGCGCGAACGCGATACGACGCGGGCGCGGGCCAACATCCTGCGCCACTTTTATAGCAACCGATCCAGACCACAGAACCACGATTACAAGGCAGTTAAAGACGTGCTGGATTTGTGTCTGTCGTGCAAAGCCTGCGCGTCGGAGTGCCCAAGCAGTGTAGACATGACGCGGATGAAAGCCGAGTTCACCCAGCAGCAATACCGCGAAAACGGTGTGCCGCTGCGGGCGCGGTTAGTCGGTAATTTCACCCGGCTGATGTCGCTGGCGAGTCTTGTGCCGTGGGCTTACAATGCCATTTATGACACCCCCGTACTGCGTCGGCTTGCCAACCGCACCGTTGGCTTCCACCCCGACCGGACCATGCCTGAGTTGGGTAAGGTGACGCTAAGAAAGTGGTTCGCTACGCGCTCTCACCGGAACGCCGAGCCGCCCCGGCCCCTCTCCCCGTGGGTGATGGTCAACCTGTTCTGCGACGAGTTTACCAATTACAATGACGTTGAGGTTGGACAGAAAGCCACGCAGTTGCTGGAGCGGTTGGGCTACACCGTTTCGATTCCGTACCACATCGAAAGCGGCCGGACGTATCTGTCGAAAGGATTAGTGGCCGATGCCCGACAGATCGCCATTCGGAACGTGACGCTGCTCCGGGACGTCGTGACGGACGAAGCCCCTCTGATTGGTCTCGAACCGTCGGCCATTTTGACCTTTCGCGATGAATACCCCGACCTTGTTCCGGCCGAGTTGAAAGCAGACGCGCTTCGCATTGCCAAAAACACCTTTCTGTTCGAGGAATGGCTGGCCCGTGAGGTTGCCGCCGACCGCATCGACCGGGGCTTGTTCACCACGCAGGCACGGCAAGTGATTGTGCACGGGCACTGTCATCAAAAAGCATTGTCGTCGATGGAACCGGTCAAAACCGTGCTGTCGCTGCCACTCAACTACGCCGTGCAGCTGATCCCGTCGGGCTGCTGCGGCATGGCCGGGTCGTTCGGCTACGAAACCGAGCACTACGACTTGTCGATGCAGATTGGCGAATTGGTCCTGTTCCCGACGGTGCGCAACACAACCGATGAAGTTATTATTTCGGCGGCCGGTACGTCGTGTCGCCACCAAATCAAAGACGGCACCGGTCGCAACGCGCAGCACCCCGCCGAAATTCTGTTCGACGCGCTACGGTGAGCCGGACTAAAGTCCGGGTTACCGTAGCCCAAACCTTTTCCGCTCCCTGTGGTTTTCTGTCTACAACATAAACCCAGCGTATATGGAAGGTTCATCAGCACTCAGCGACGGCGCTCAACAGGCCGACATGGTCTCGAACGAGAACGCCCAGACAAAATATGGTCAGGACCAGGCCGAAACGAACATGGTAAAACTGGTCGATGGAAAACTGACGCCCATCGGCGATACAGAAGATGACGTCATGGACGATCAACTCCAGAACCGCTACACCAGCGACGAGGAGCGCAGTTTGCAGGGCGATCAGCAACGGACCAAAACCTACGAAAACTCGGATGCAGCACTGCGGGCGGGCAACGTAATCGACGTTACGGTTATGCCCGACAATCCGATTGCGGTAGCCGAGTTGACGGGCAATCCCGACGCCGGTGATACAGTGAATACGGGCTTGCCTTCGGAAGATGCCCCCAACCAGACCGAGTCTGGCAAGGATAGCACAGCAACGAGTTCATTTGGTATCTCGAACATGATTCCGGCTACGCCCGGCACCCCTGACCCGATGCAGCCGGTGCCCGGTATTCCCGAGACGCCCCCCTACAATCCGGTGCCCGGCCCGGAAATTCCCGTACTTCCCGGAACACCAACACCGGCCGTTCCCGAAATCCAGGAACCCGATCAGCCCGACCGTTCGCACGAAATCAACTCGGGTGCCAACTACGTGACCTACACGGCTGGCTTTCCGGGTGTGACCCCGGAAGACGAAATCGAGCCGGGCCAGGCCGTGGCAGGCAATCAATACGAAGGCATGAGTGCGGGACCGGATGACGAAGGCATGAGCGACAAACCCGATACCGGCAATTCGGCTCATCCGTATGACGTAGATGCCAAAGACGCTGACGAATACCAACCCGGCGAACGCCCGGAGGAAGCGAAAGAAACGCGGCAACTGCCCCGCGAGATGTTGGACGAAAGCAGCGTTCAGACGCAGGATATGATCTCGGGACCGGACCGCTCCGACCAGAAATCGACCGACGGGCTGGACCGCACGTATAATGACCCACAAGCTGCCCGCGACATGGCGAGTTGATAGCGGAAAATGATAACCGATGACGAGGTCGGCAACTTTCAACTTTGCCAAAGTTCCAAACTTTGGCAAAGTTGAAAGTTACCGACCTCGTCATCGTTAGAGACCGCCGTGCTTTACCTTTAATCTAAAAAGCTAAACCATTATGAGAAACCTCATCATTTCCGGCCTCCTGCTCTGCATAACACTGGCAGCAACTCCCCCCGGCAGCAAAGCAAAATGGACATCTTTGTTCGACGGCAAAACGATTAAAGGCTGGCACAGCTACCACAAAGAGGGCGTCGTTGGCTGGTACGTGGAGGACGCGGCCATGACCCCCGACGGCACCGGGGGCGACCTTGTGACGGATAAAGAATACGAAAATTTTGAGCTGGAGTTTGAGTTCAAAATACCGAAAGGCAGCAACAGCGGGGTGATCTACAAAGTGACCGACAGCCCTGACATCAAATCGACGTACATGTCCGGGCCGGAATACCAGGTGATCGACGACCGGGGTTACGAGTGGAAAGACAAAGACGGCAAAACCGTTAAGTTAGACAACGATCAGTTGACCGGGGCTGCCTACGATATTCTGCCGCCGTCGGACCTAAGCGTTGCCAAGGTGGCTATGGAGTGGAACAAAGGGCGTATTCTGGTCAACAACAACCACGTTGAGCACTACCTGAACGGCAAGAAAGTGGTCGAGTATGAATATGGTTCCGACAGCTGGAAGTCGATGGTTGCCGGGAGCAAATTTGCTGCCTGGCCCTACGCCACACCCCACGCCAAAGGAAAAATAGCCCTGCAAAACCACAGCCCGAAAGAGCGCGTCTGGTATCGAAACGTGCAAATCCGGGAGCTATAGATTTTTTAAACGCAGAGGAAGGAGAGTAAAAAGAAGAGGTCACAGAGGAAATTTATCTTCTCCGTGACCTCTTCTTTTTACTCTCCTTCCTCTGCCGGTCCGCCGGTGCGGTTTAAAAATCAATTTTCTTCCGATTCGACTTTATCTCGCCCTTCCGCTTCTTGCCCGCAATGCGTTCGGCTACGGCTCCTTTGGAGGGTTTGGTAGCTCGGCGGGGCTTGGGCGTTTCGAACGCTTTTTCGATCAGGCGCAGAAATTTTTTCGTCACTTTTTCCTTGTTGCCCAACTGCGTCCGCTCAGTTTGGTGGGTGAGCACCAACTCGCCTTCGGTTGTGAGCTTATGAGCTAATTTCACGGTCAGAACAACACGTTGTTCATCGGTGAGCAGTGCCGAGTCGCGGACGCTGAAGCGCAGTTCGGCTTTGGTGGCTACTTTGTTGACGTTCTGACCACCCGCGCCCCCGCTACGGGCAAATTGGTAATGAACATCGGGGAGCAGTTGATTCGGTTTCATCGGGGTCTGGCGGTCGTGTATGATTCCGAACAACACCGGTTGGTCAACGTTCCCGGAATGGTGCAACTACGAGCGAACGAATGGATAAGCGTTAGGTAAGTTTCTTCGAAAAGAAGACAACTCCACAAACATTAT
>JAYTAC010000719.1:0-2772 GCA_043737755.1 Spirosoma sp. | reverse complement strand
GTCGCTGCGCAAGCAAAACTTGCCCCGTGCGGTGCAGTTGGCGCAGAAATTAGTGGAGCGCAATCCCACCAACGCGACGTATTTGGACACCTACGCCTGGGTACTGTACGTCTCCAAAGACTACGCCAAAGCGAAACAGTACTTGGAAAAAGCGTTGAGTAGCCCGGCAGGGGTGAGCGGAACCATCATTGAACACTATGGCGACGTCTTGTATCAACTTGGGCAGCAACCGAAGGCAGTCGAGCAGTGGAGATTAGCCAAAACAAAAAGGGGTACCGGTCCCAACTTAGACAAGAAAATCGCGGACGGAAAACTCTATGAATAAATTGCTGCTCTATGCCCTGTTGCTGAGCGTATTGATTAACTCGGACGGTTGTCGGCGTCGCCGGTTGTCACGGTCGGACCGCCCCGCGTCGAACGAACCGACATCCGTTTCATCCTCGTCAGACCCGGCCCAAACGGATTCTGCCACGGTCACCCGCCCCGCCGATTCTACGGCCACCCGGCCCTCTAGACTGAGACCGGGCATCGACGAAGC
The DNA here is from genome assembly GCA_043737755.1 of Spirosoma sp. GTDB lineage: Bacteria > Bacteroidota > Bacteroidia > Cytophagales > Spirosomataceae > Spirosoma. The sequence continues at coordinate 2,234 of JAYTAC010000719.1, read as the reverse complement.
CCGTACCAATGTTGCTGAAATCGACTTTCGGTATCTGACGGCTAAATCAAAAATATCGTTCAAAAGCCCTGAGCAGGACATCGACAACGCCAACATTAACATTCGGGTCCGCAAAGACAGCCTGATCTGGTTGTCGGTCAATAAGTTGGGCATCGAAGCCGTCCGGGGGCTGATCACCCGCGATTCAATTACGGTCATCGACAAAATCCACCGGGAGTACACTGTTTACGACTTCCCGACGCTGAGCCGACAGTTTAATTTCGAGATGAACTTCGCCCTGTTGCAGGCACTCATCGTGGGTAATTTGCCGCTGCCCCGACGCCCGGCCCAGAAAATCAAAAACGAACGGGATTACCTGCTTCTGCGCCAAAGTGAGGGGAAAGTGTTGGTCGAAAATTACATCGGGGAGCAGGACCGAAAGCTCAAAAAGCTGATGCTTACCGAGCAGCCAACAAAAAACACGCTGCGGTTGGACTACGACGATTTTACGTCACTCAACAATTTTCTGTTCCCGTACACCAGTTTGGTCACGTTGGACTACAAATCGAGGTCGGACGGGCAGTTTTACCAGACCCTGCTTCAAATCAAGCACAACAAAGTTGAATTGGTTGATAAGAGTCCGGGGTTCCCGTTTACCATTCCGGCCAATTATCAGCGTCGGCCCTAAGTAATTTCGTTCGTCAACGTACGTATGCGCACCTGCAATGCCCTTTTTGGTTGCTTCGCCCGACGGTCGGCTCTGATGCTGGTTGGTTTGGGGTTATTGACCACTCCCGGCCAAGCACAGCAAACCCAACGGAGCCGACAGGTGCTGGAGAAGGAGAAAAGGCAGAATGTCGCGAGAATGAACCAGATTCGGACAGTTCTCAAACGGACGGCTTCTGAGAAACAGGTAGGGCTGGGGCAACTGAAAGCACTCGATCAGCAGATTCAGACGCAGTCGCAGCAGATTGGCCTGCTCAACAAAGACATTCGACTGACCGAAGCCGAAATTTCCGAACTCCGGCAAGCCAGCGAAGCACTCACGCGTGACCTGAATAAACTCCGGGCCGAGTACAGTTCGATGATTTATGCGGCCGACAAACGGCGTCAGCAGGTTAATTCGCTGGGCTTCTTGTTCGCGGCCGATAATTTTAATCAGTTGGTGGCCCGGTATCGGTATCTGCGGCAGTACTCCGATGCCCGCCAGAGTCAGGTTCGGCAGATGAATACGGTTCAGACCCGGTTGCAGGGCAAGCAGCAGACCACCCAGCGTAAGCGTCAGCAGCAGCGGGGTACGTTGGTGGTGAAGGTGAAGGAGACGAAGAGTCTCGAATCGCTCAAAACTGAGAAGAACCGGGTGGTGAAGGAGTTAAGCCAGAAAGAGAGCGAACTCCGCACCGAACTGGTTGAGAGCCGCCGGGCCGTTAACCGGCTCGAATCCATGATTACCCGCATTATTGCCCGCGAAGCGAAAGAACGGGCCGAACGTGAAGCCCGCGACCGCGCCGAGCGACTGGAGCGGGAGCGGGTTGCCCGCGTGGAAGCCGCCCGCCGGACTGCCGAACGCAAACGGGCCGAAGAAGCCGTGGCAGCCGCCAAAAAGGCCGGTGAAAAACCCGCACTGGCCGACGTTGCCAAAGCGGAACGACCCGTTGAACGTGCTGACGAGACCGAACCGCCTGCCCGCAAAGCCGACGACCGACGCAACAACAATCTTAACGATGAGGAAACCGCCTTAGCTTCGTCGTTCACGGCGTCGCGGGCGAGGTTGCCCTGGCCCGTCACCAAAGGATTCATCTCGGATCGGTTCGGCCGGAAGGCGCACCCTGTGCTGAAGGGCATCTACGTCGAAAATCAGGGCGTTGATATCCAAACCAACGCGGGCGAAGGCGTCCGTACGGTCTATGACGGCATTGTGCAGGACGTAACCAGTATGCCGGGTATGAACAATGTGGTGGCCATTCAGCACGGCGATTATTTCACGGTCTACGCCAAACTACGGAGCGTATCGGTGCGGGCAGGGCAGCGCGTGAAAGCCCGCGAATCCATCGGCACGGTGGCAACCGACAAAAACGGCGTGTCGGAAATCCAGTTCCAAATCTGGAAAGAGTTCACCAAACTCAACCCGGAGTCGTGGCTCACGCCGAGGTAAATCACCGTCAACAGACAGCAGTGAGCCGGTAACAGCAGGACCTGTTGAAAAGCTTTACCTTTGCATGGATCAGTTTCATCGTAGACGGATCGCTGTTTAC
>JAYTAC010000718.1:0-2772 GCA_043737755.1 Spirosoma sp. | reverse complement strand
GCATCCAAGACGCAAGATGTTGCGTCTCTACAAACTACAATTCGCGGATGCGCACGTTGCGATACCAGACTTTGTCGCCGTGGTCCTGAAGGGCAAGGCGACCGGTCTGGTACTTGCCGAAGCCCTCCCAGCCTTTAAACTTGCTTTCAGCCACCATTTTATCCCATTCGGGGCCATTGGTGGGGTATTCGGCCGTTTTTTTGCCGTTCAGGTAGTGCTCGGCTTTGCCTTTGCTGATAACCAACCGCGCCTTGTTCCACTCCCCGGCGGGTTTAGCGGCCATTGGCGTCACGGGCTTTTGCAAGTCGTAAATGGCTCCGGCGGTGCGGTTGCCATCGCGGCCCTGTTTGGCGTCGGGGTGGCGTTCGTTATCCAAAACCTGCATTTCGGGGCCGGTATTATAGGTAGCCTTGTACTGCGGGTCTTCGTGAACGTGGTAGATGATGCCGCTGTTGCCGCCTTCGGCAATTTTCCAGTCTACTTCCAGTTCAAAATCGCCGTACTCTTTGTCGGTAACGAGATCGCCACCGCCCCGCCCACCGGTGTAGTGAATCGCTCCGTCATCGACCCCCCATTTGTCCGATACGGGCTGCCCCATCTTGAGGTAGTTGTGCCACCCGGTGAAGGTCTTGCCGTCGAAGAGGGTTTCCCACTTGCCTTTTTTGGGTTTCACGGGATTGGCATCGGCCAGATTCGTGTGCAGGGTCAGCGCGAGGGCCAGCAGGCCAGCGGCCGATAAACGCAGGTAGTTCATGGTTGAGACGTGTTTGGGTGATGTATGTGTATGAGTAACGAAGAATACGGACCGAACTGTCACGACCGCTTGGTCCGGGAAAGACGCCATGTGCCAACAACTACCTCATCTCTGGCCCAGAATCTCTTCCAGGAACGCCCGGAAGGGTTTGGCGAACTCGGGTCGCTTGAGTGCGAACTCGACGGTGGTCTTCAGAAAATCGAGTTTGTTGCCGATGTCGTGCCGTTTCCCTTCAATGCGGTGGGCGTATACGTTCTCGCGCCGGAGCAGCAGCAGCAACGCATCGGTCAGTTGAATCTCGTTGTTTTTGCCCATCGGCGTCTGCTCCAGCATCGCAAAAATGTCGGGCGTCAGGATGTAGCGACCCGCAATAGCCAGGTTCGACGGAGCGTCGGCGAGTGCGGGTTTCTCCACGAGCGTATCCAACTCCAGAATCCGGTCGCTGATCGACCGTCCGCCCACAATACCGTAGCGGTTCACCTTGTCGTGCGGCACCTCTTCCACCGCAATCACCGACCCGCCATACTGCGCGTAGGTATCGATCAACTGCTGCGTCACGGGGATCACCGAATCCATAATCGTATCGCCGAGCAGCACCGCAAATGGTTCATTGCCAACATGATGCCGGGCGTATCGGATGGCGTCGCCGAGGCCGTTCAGTTCGCGCTGCCGGACGTAGTGCAGGTTGGCCATGTCCGACAGCCGACGCATCTCATCGAGCAGCAACTGGTCTTCTTTTTCTTCGAGCCGGGTTTCGAGTTCGTAGTTGCGGTCGAAATGGTCTTCGATGGCCCGCTTGCCTTTTCCCGTGATGATGAGGATGTCTTCGATGCCTGAATCGACGGCTTCCTGCACCACGTACTGAATCGTGGGCCGGTCGATGATGGGCAGCATCTCTTTGGGCTGAGCTTTGGTAGCGGGCAGAAACCGGGTTCCTAATCCGGCAGCGGGGATAACGGCTTTTTTTATCATAATTGGTCGTAGAGACGCAACATTTTGCCGGTCCGCCGTGGTCCGGCATTCCGGTGCGGTCTCTCTACACGATATACGGTTTTATGACGCGGGCATTAATTTTCTTCAGTCCGACAAACAGCCGGTTCAGCATGGCGTCGTCGCGGTAGAGACCGATGATGGAGCCGCCCGACCCGGTAAACGACGCCGACGCGCCACAGGCCCGCGCCGTGTCGATCAGACTCCGGTTGCGGTCGCTTATGGTATAAATGCGGGAACGCAGGTCGAAATTTCGGTTCACGAGTTCGTTCAGCGCGTCGGTATCCTGCCGCTCCACGGCATCGCGTCCTTCGCGGGCTACGTCGGCAATGGCACTCATCGTTTCCACCACGAGGGCTTCGCCGGTGAGCCACCGCGCCCGCACGTCGTTATGCACCCGACCCGACTGCTTGCCGAGATCGGTGTTGTAGGCGATGTAGAGTTTGGGCAGCCGGTGCGGGTCGAGGGGTTCGTACTGTCCGTAGCCCTGCTGCTCCATCGTGGTCCGGTCGAAATCCATGTACACGCAGCCTTCGTAGCACTGAATTACGCGGTCCTGCAACCCGGCCGTGATACCTAATTCTTCGGCTTCAGTGGCCAATACTAAGTTGGGCAGCACCGGCAGCGGAATCTCGACGTGGTAGAACTGCATCAACGCCCGGAACGTGGCCACGATGATGGCGCTGGAACCAGACAACCCCACCTGACGGGGAATCGACGTGCTGTAGCGGATGGAAAAGTTCTGGTTGGGCAACCGGATGTGCTCGGCTTCGCAATATTCGGCGAATTTCTTGATGGCGGCTTTCAGCAACGGAACGCCCCCGTGATAGCCAAGGGTGCTGACGGCGTCGCGCAGGTGATGCAGGCTGCGAAACACGTTGGTATCCTGCGGTTGGGGTTCGATGTGGAGTTCGGGCGACGGGTACAGCGTGACGGATGCGCCGAAGTTGCGGACGGAGATGGCAATGGTCTTACCAAAAAAGCCGTCAGACGGGTTGCCGAGCAGCCCCGCCCGGGCGTAGGCACGG
>JAYTAC010000717.1:0-16064 GCA_043737755.1 Spirosoma sp. | reverse complement strand
TCCTGACCAGCCTAAACCAGTGATACCAACTATTATAGAACCAATTCCGATACGTCTTTCAGCTTCCTCGAAACCGTTTGGCGGGTCGTGCCGGTCAGGTCAGCAATCGTCTGATGCGACAGCAGACTGAGTACGTTATGGCGTCGTCCCTCACCGTCCCGCACGTCCTTGTCATACTCTTTGCGGAGGTTGCCCAACCGGGCTTCGATGTCGCCACGGGTCATGTGAAGCAGGCGCGTTTCGGCTTTCCACCACCGCCGGACAACGCTGCTGTTGAACCAATCTGACAGCACCGGGTCGTGGACGATTCTGTGCTTGAAAAACGGCAGCGAAACCAATAGTACCGTTACGCTGGTGACGGCTTTGGCAAACTCAAAAAACTCGACGCTATTGCCCAGATACCGCAGATCGCCGAAGAATTCGCCGGGTTGCAGCACGTCATACACCACCCGGTCGCCGTCGGGCGAGTAGCTGCCAATTTTGACGACGCCCTTCTCAATCAGGTGGATATGCGCCTGCTCATCGCCGGGCTGATAGATGACGGTTCCCTTCCCGAATCGCTGAACGCGCACGTTTTCGGGCGCATCGGCCTGACTTAGCCAATAGGTGTGGAGTGTTGCAACCTGCATAAGCATCGCATCGGCAGACCCGCCGGAACGCACCGGATCAATCTGCTCGTTTGGATAGCCAAGCTACGAACAAAGACCCGCAGAAAGCTGGACGTAACAGTATGATAACAGTCGGAAAAGCCGGACGTTCAGCCAAAAAGGATGTCGAACGAGTCCAAATCGCTGGGCTTTTTAATTTTATACGTCTTCAGCCACCCTTTCATATAGGCCGGGTCGGAAAGGTCTTTCACCTCCCGTTTCACGGCCTTCACGCTCTGTTTCAACGCCCGCACGTCGCTGCTGAAACTAAGTTCCAGCCCCAGTGCCGACCTCACCATCATCAGCGGTTTGCCCAGCGTGGCCGATAGCTGACTTTGCAGCCCGTAGAGTTCTTCGCCCAGTTCATCGGCCTGCTGTTTCAGAATTTTGTTGTAGTACTTGAGTTGATCTTCGGCTAATGTTTCGAGGTGCTTCTGGTCGATGCGGTTGTATTCTAATTGGAGCCGGAACAAGGCCAGCAGGTCGCTTTTTTCGTAGGCTTCCGTGATGCGCTGCATGATACCGGTTTTACGGATTTTTTCGGCTTCGTCGGGTTCGCGGTCGGGGTGAAACGCTTTGACCAAGTCCATGTAGAGCGTCCGCACGGCTTTGGTAATATTCTTCTCTTCGACCTGTTTTTTGGCTTCGCGCTCCTGCTGCTTCACTGATTTAGGCTTTTTCGCCTTCCGCTCGTCGTGTGCCTGCTGCCGCTCCTCATGGTCGGCCCGCCTTGCTTTCATCTGCTCATCGACGTAGGCCATGAACTTCTCCTTTGTGCTGACATCGACCGTCTCATCGAACTTAATGCCATACATCGACGCCATCATTTCTTTCATCACCTCCGAAATCTGCCCGTCGGCTTCGGTGTCGGTAGCGTCGAACCCGTCAGCGTCGTACTTGTCGAAAATAGGCTTCAGATCGTCCATGCCGTGCTCACTGATGAGGTCATAGGCTAAGTTGACGATCAGATCGACCAATTTCTTTTTCTCTGTTTTAGTAGTATCGGGCCGGTCGTACGCCCGGTCGAACACCCGCACGAGGTTGGCTCGCTGAAGATTATAATCGCGCAACAACGGCGCATATTCCGTTTGAACGCGCTGCTGAATGGCGGTTGCAGCCGTCCGAAAGCCCTCCAGTTCAGTCTCCAGTTCACCAATTTTTTTGGTCAGCCGGTTGAATTCCTTCTGAGCTTTGGAGAGCGGAGTTTTGTCGGGGCCGGGCGTGAGAATGCGGACAACCTGTGCTTTTGTCATGGGTCAACCAGGAGTTGATAGTGCAGGACAAAGGTAAGGAGTGCGTTGGGCGTAGCTGAACCGAGCGAAAAGTTTTGGGACAGACTTATGGCCTATTTGACCCACTCCGGGGCATCCTGCTCGATGGCGTGGCGCACTTTGGCAACAATCTCGTCGATGCTGTCGTCGGGGCCGAACTGAAGAGGTTCTTTGAAGCGGACGGTGAGCAGGGTATTTCGTTTTTTGAAACGCAGTCCTTTTTTGTCGAACGCCCGCCGGAATCCGTTAATAACGACCGGAATCACGATGGGGTCGTTGTTTTTGATCAGATGCCCCGTCCCCTTCCTGACGGGGGCATAGGGGCTGGTAGTGCCTTGCGGAAAACTGACTACCCAGCCGTGGGCCAGAGCCTGAGCGATTTTATCGTTGGCCGATGTATCCACCTCGCGTTGTACCTCCCGCCCTTCGGCCCGCCACGAGCGTTCGATGGTGAGTGCCCCGCCGATGGCAAAAATCCGGGGCAGAATACCCTTACTCATCGTTTCAGAAGCCGCCACGTAATACTGCCGCGCCCGTGGGCCAAGCAGGTACACGGGCGGCAGCAGGGTATTCTGAAAACCCCATTTGACCGCGCAGAATATCTGAAAAAACGCGATGACGTCGGCAAAATACGTCTGGTGATTCGACAGGAAGAGCACATTGTTGATGGGCAAATTTTCCAGATTCTCCGTGCCTTCGATCTGAATCCGGTTCACAACGGTGTAGCGGGCGTAAGTCGTCCACCCCACGATACCGATCATTATCCGCCTGATTAGCATGGAGTTGCCAAACGGATCGCGTTCAAGCAGCCCAAGCACGTCCAGCGGCATCAGGAATTTGGGCAGGTAGCTGAACTTGGTTGGCTTCACGTATTTCATATCAGGGCCGGGTCGCGGGAATCGACAAAGTTACTCGGTCAATTCACTATTCTCAGGATAAGATACAGCGAACCGGGGCGCCAGGGAAACGTTCTGAGTGCTGGTTTGCAAATGAACCAGCACAGGGTGAAGTTGGCTTGGTGTTCGCTAAATCTTTTTTACCGCTCATTAATCCCTGTCCGACCTATGCTGTCCAACCACCAGATTCACGAAACGACACTGCCTATCGCCTTTCCTGTACGCAACCTTGTTCATGTTTTCCTTGTCAACCTTTTTTTCAATTATCGTCATGAAACGAATTGTGCTTGCTGGTATCGCGGTGTTGGGTTTGTTGATTGCTCAGTCTTCTTTTGCTCAGGTTCAGGTGGGTATTCGGGGCGGGGGTAACTGGGGTTTTGCCTCCAAGCCTGCTTTCTTGGGTAGCCTGACGCCCACCCTTCACCCGTCGGCGGGTCCGACCGGAGCCATTTTCTTAGACATTCCGCTGAGTGACCGTTTTTCGTTCCGTCCCGAAATTGCGTATGTGCAAAAGGGATTTGTTGTCCGGGAAAGTCTCGATATCAAACTCGGCGGATTCAGCCTGCCCATCGGTGCCCGCATCGCCTACCAGTCGCACAACCTCGAAATTCCGCTACTGCTCAAAGTCAACCTGAGCGACGGCCCGGTACAGCCTTATATCATCGCCGGTCCGTCGGTGAGTTACGCCCTCGACGGCCGCATCAGAACCCGCGCTACAGCTCTTTTCTCGACCCAGCCGTTCGATGTTGATCTCGATTACGGGAACACGCTGAATCGCTGGGACGTCGGGGCCGTGGGTGGTCTGGGATTAGCCATGAACGCGGGTACGGGCAAGTTTTTCATCGAAGGCCGCTACACCCACGGTTTCACCCGGCAGGTGCAGGTGCCCGTCGTCAACGTCGACGTGCGCAACCGGGGCATCGCGGCAACCATCGGCTACTCATTTCCAATCGGCTATTGAGTGGGGCTGGTGAGGGCGGTGCAGCATCGGTATCAGGTATCCCACCATTCATTCCTATTCGTGCTGTGCCCCTTCACCAGTTCCACCCACTGCTTTCACCAGTCACTTTATTTTTTGTTGAATCAACCTGAGTCAGTAAAGGCGGGACCACCTGGTTCCGCCTTTCTTGTTTGATCGCACAAAACGGCCCGAATCGTGGGCAGCAGTCGGCATTGCTCAGAGCGCAAACTTCGCTTTGCCCGCATCTAAAAACGCCACGAAGTTGGCAATATCCCGGTCGTAGTTCTTGGGGACTACCAGCAGTTTGCCGTCGCTGTCGACTATGCAATAATGCGGCTGGGCATTGTTGTTGTAGTTCGTAATCTGCAAATCAGCGTTTTGGGCACCAATGCTTCTTTTGACGCGACCATCATACGCAGACGTGTACCAGTCGCTTTCGGGCAGTTCGGTTTTGTCGTCCACGTACAGGGCCAGCATCACGTAGTCGTTCTGCAAGCGTGACAGTACCGCCGGGTCGGCCCAGACGCGGTCCTCCATTTCGCGACAGTTCACGCAGCCATGGCCGGTGAAGTCGATGAACACCGGTTTGTCCACTTTTTTGGCGTAAGCCAACGCCTGTTTGTAATCGAAAAAGCCCTGTAGGTTGTGCGGCAGCTCGAACAGGTCAGCGTGTTTGGGTATTTCGCCCAGCGTGTTAACAGCCGCTGCTTGTACGGACGGACGTTCGTGTAAATCGAAATCCTGGCTTGTTCGGGGTGGCAGATAGCCCGCCAACGCTTTCAGCGGTGCGCCCCAAAGTCCCGGAATCATGTAGACCACAAAGGCAAACGTCGCGATGGCCATCATCAGGCGCGGCACACTGATGAACTTCGTTTCGCTGTCGTGCGGCAGGCGAAGTTTACCCAGAAAGTAAAAGCCAATCAGGGCGAATAGCACGATCCAGAGCGACAGGAACACCTCGCGGTCGAGCAGGTTCCAGTGGTACACCTGGTCGGCAACGCTCAGGAATTTCAACGCCAGCGCAATCTCCAGAAAGCCCAACACAACCTTCACTGAGTTGAGCCACCCGCCCGACTTGGGCAGACTTTTCAGCCACTGCGGGAAAGCCGCGAACAGCGTGAACGGAATGGCGAAAGCCGACGAAAAAGCCGCCATGCCGATGATGGGCTTGATAATTTCGCCCCCCGCCGAAGCTACCAGCAAACTGCCTACAATGGGACCGGTGCAGGAAAACGATACCAGTACGAGCGTAAAAGCCATGAAGAAGATACCCGCGATACCGCCCTTTTCCGACCGCGCATCGGCCTGATTGATAAGCGAGTTGGGCAGTACGATCTCAAACAGGCCCAGAAACGACAACCCGAAAATGAAGAACGTGGCGAAGAACAGCACGTTCGGCAACCAGTGCGTACTGACGAAATTAGCGAAAGCCGGGCCGTTAAACCGCGATACAACCGTACCAATCAGGACGTAGATACCAATGATAAATGCCCCGTATAGCAACGCTTTCCACTGCCCGCCCTGCTGATTGGTGAAAAAACTCACCGTGGCCGGAATGATGGGAAACACGCAGGGCGTCAGCAACGCCACCAACCCGGACAAAAAAGCCGCCACGACAAAACCCCACAGCGATCCGTCGGCAGTTGTGGCCGTTTCGTTCAGCGTTTGCACAGGCATTGCGACGGCTTTGGCAACCGTTTTGTCTACTTGATTTACCGCCGGAGTCTCAGCTAATGCCAACGCCGACAATGACGCTGCCGCCGTGGTTTGCGGTGTTGGCGACGAAGTGACTGACGCGGCTTTCGGAGCCGATGCAACAGTTGCGGTGGTCGTCAGGGCCGTTGGGGGTGTGGCAGCTACTACGGCTAATCCCGTGATAGCGAAATCGTCTTCGCCGGGGATGCACTGTCCATCTTTATCCGTACAGGCCTGGTAACTGACAGTACCGCTAATTTGCGGGTCTGGAGCCAGAATACGAACCTTCTGCACAAATCGGGCTGCTCCGCGCATCAGGTACGTGTCGCCCTCGAAGGCTTCTTCGTACTTGGTTTCTACGTCGCTCACCGGTTTCACCTTACCGACCAGTTCAAAGGTGTTGTTCGGCGTAAATGAAAAAACCGTGGGGAGCGGCCCGTCAATTTTGGGATTCGATTCTGACGAGTATATATGGTAGCCGGTCCGTACAATGGCCGTAAGATTAAAATTAATCACTTCGCCGATTTTGGCGGTCGATCTGGCTGCGGAGAATGTCCACGTAACAGGTTTGAGAATTTGAGCGAACGTGGCCAGTGGCAATAATAGCCAGACGACGAGCGCAGTAATTGATTTCATACGGCGTTTTGGGAACGTGACAGTCTACTGAAAGAACAAGTTTAGATCGAAAACATTTCCAAACGTACGGCATCCGCGTCGCCCGCCCGACAGTCACCGCCCGAATCAGCCCCTGACAAACGCTCAAATTAGTAGCTGAACAGCACCGGGTTCGTATCGTCCGGCGGATGACCGCCAACCGGCGCATTAGCTAACCACGTTGCGTGGTCGGCAACCTGAAACTGGTTGCGCGGCTCGGTAATGATCTGGTCTTTGTCCATGTAAATCATCGTCATCACCCGGCGGGGTTGGTCCGACGTGTTCGGCCCGGCGCGGTGGAACGTCCAGCCCGAGTGATAGCTAACCTCGCCAAGATCGAACGGCGTATCGTTCAAGGAAAAGTTTCGATTTTGGAGTTCGCAGGCAAGAATCGCTTCGCTGTCGTCGCTGATTTCGACGTCCCGCCCAATTTCGACGTGCTGACTGCCTTCGGCAAAGGCGAGCGGTCCCATGTCCATCGGCGTTTCCTGGAGTGGAATCCAGACCGTGACCGTTTTAGGCGACGCTAAGGGCCAGTAAAACTGATCGGCGTGCCAAGGCGTGATACCGCCCAACGGTTCTTTATACAGAGCCTGATCGTGATAAAGCCGGACGCCCTGCACACCCATCAAGTCGGCGGCAATGCGGGCTAAGCGCATTGAGAAAACAAACTCCCTGACCTGCCCGTCTTCTTGCCACAGGTTCATGATTTGCAGAAACGCCCGCTCATACGTGGTGCGCTCGGCCATCGGCTTAACGAGCGTGTTGAGTTGAACGACTCGTTCCGAAATAATGTCGCCGTAGTAACTCAGCACGGCCGGACTCAGCACCCGTTTGAGCTTGACATACCCGTTTTTTCGGTAGAAATCAACGGCGTCCGGGCTAATAGCGTATGGATTTTCCAGTTCCTCTTGTAGCGGTTTCTGCCCGGTAATCACGTTCATGCGTCGGGATGTTTAAAATAGAAATCAGCGCGTGTGGCTGGATTGAATACACTCAAAAGTAAGTGGTAGATAATCCAGAAACAGAAAATGTCTTTTCCGATTTATGTGTAATTTTGATATTCCTACGCCGTTCCTGGTCGGTAACCTGTCAATGTAGCGCATCAACATGAAAGCTCTGTTTGAAAAGATCACCATTGGCGAACAGAATTCACTGCTGGTACGCCGGTTCCAGATGCCCCATTTCGACGTACCCTGGCACTACCACCCCGAATACGAACTGACCTACATCCTGCGGGGTGACGGTCGGCGATTTGTGGGCGACCACGTCGAGTCATTCGTGGCGGGCGATCTGGTGCTGATTGGGCCGGACATGCCGCATTTCTGGCGGAGTGATGACGATTATTACCAGGACGAACCAACACTACAGGCCGAGTGGGTGGTGGTGCAGTTCCCGATAGCCTTCAGTCAGGACGTGCTGACCAACCTGCCCGAAGCGGCTACCGTCACCGACTTGCTCAACCGGTCCCGTTATGGCTTGCGGTTCAGCCCGGCCACGTCGGCTCGGATGGCTCAGGAAATTGACCAACTGACTGCGCAAATGGGGCTGAATCAGGTGCTGAGCGTTCTGCACATCCTTGATGAATTAGCCACTGACCGCGACGCGCAACCATTGGCCAGCGACGGATGCCAGTTGGCTCCCGGCACCGCCGAAACCGAACGTATGAAGCGAGTCTTTGAATTTATTCTGAATCACTTTCGGGAAGAGATTCGGGTAGAGCAGATTGCCTCGGTGGCGGGTTTGGCTCCGGCGGCCTTCTGCCGGTATTTCAAGCGACGCACCCGCAAATCATTCGTCGAATACCTCAACGAACTGCGCATTGGTCACGCCCGCAAATTGCTCACCAACATTGACCTCAGCGTGGGTCAGATCGGCCTGGAATGCGGCTTCAATAACGTATCCCATTTCCACCGGCAGTTCAAACTCCACACCGGCATGACGCCGTTAAAATACCAGACCGTGTCGCGCCGAAAATAGGGGACGTGCGCCGTCCGTTCGGGCTTTCTGCCGGTGACAATCACACTAATTCTGCCATTTTCTGCCGTACCTTTGCACCTTAATTAACTGTTTAGTTGTTTGCAGGTATACCATTCAAACATCAAATCAACCGACTTCAAAAACGCTCGCACCAATGACGACCGAAACCATCATCGCCCGCGATACGCAGGTGTTCGACCTGATCGCCAACGAACAGCACCGGCAGGAGTCGGGCATTGAACTGATTGCCTCCGAAAACTTCGTGTCGCCCGCCGTGATGGAAGCAGCCGGGAGCGTTCTGACCAATAAGTACGCCGAAGGGCTACCTGGCAAACGCTATTATGGCGGTTGTGAAGTAGTTGATCAGGTGGAGCAGATCGCCATCGACCGGGCCAAAGAACTCTTCGGAGCCGGGTGGGTGAATGTGCAGCCCCACTCAGGAGCCAATGCCAACTTAGCCGTCTTTGTGGCCTGCCTGCATCCGGGCGACACCATCCTTGGGTTCGACCTCAGCCACGGCGGGCACCTCAGTCACGGATCAACGGTGAATATTTCGGGCAAGTACTTCCAGCCCACGTTCTACGGTGTGGAGCGCGAAACGGGCGTTATCAACTATGATGTTGTGGAGGAAACCGCCAAACGCGAACGGCCCAAAATGCTCATCTGTGGCGCATCGGCCTACAGCCGCGACTGGGATTACGCCCGGCTTCGCGCCATTGCCGACGAGGTAGGGGCGTTGCTGCTTGCCGACGTGTCCCACCCGTCCGGCCTGATCGCCAAAGGGCTGCTGAACGACCCGCTGGCCCACGCTCACATCGTGACGACAACAACCCATAAAACCCTGCGGGGAGCACGGGGCGGGATGATTATGATGCGCAGCGATTTCGAGAATCCGTACAGCATCAAAACCCCGAAAGGCGAAACCCGGCTGATGTCGTCGCTGTTGGACTCAGGCGTATTTCCGGGTTCGCAGGGTGGGCCGCTGGAGCACATCATCGCGGCCAAAGCCGTTGCCTTCGGCGAAGCCCTGACCGACGATTTTTACGATTACGCCGTTCGGGTACAGGCCAACGCTCAGGCAATGGCCAAAGCGTTCACTGACCGGGGCTACGCCATCGTTTCGGGCGGCACGGACAACCACCTGATGCTGATTGACCTGCGACCAAAGGGCTTGACGGGCCGATTAGCCGAAAATACGCTTATCAAGGCCGACATCACGATCAACAAAAATATGGTGCCCTTTGACGACAAATCGCCGATGGTGACCTCGGGGATGCGCGTCGGTACGGCGGCTATGACCACGCGGGGCTTGGATGAATCGGACATGGAACAGATCGTCGTATATATTGACCGGGTGCTGATGAACCACGACGACGCGGTCACGCTGGCAACCGTAAAAGAAGAAATCAACGAGTGGATGAAAGCATTTCCGCTCTACAAAAGTTAACTAATTAAAGAGTGGGAGAGCGAATGAGTGAAAGAGTGGCAAGCCAACGCCTTTTCATCCGCTCTTTCACTCACTCGCTCTTTCACCCTTTCAAAAAATGCCACTCGACCAACTGACTGACGAAGAACTTGATCTGGAAGGAAAAGAAATGTCTTTTCTGGACCATCTGGAAGAACTCCGCTGGCACATCATCCGCGCAGTCGGGTCCATATTTCTGTTTGCCCTCATCGCGTTCATCTTCATCAAAGACATTTTCAACGCGGTGATTCTGGCCCCGGCCCGCCCTAATTTCTGGACCTACCGGCAGATGTGCAAACTGTCGGATGCAACGGGTTACGTCGATCTGTGCGTCAAGAAGCTGGATTTTACCTTGCAGGCACTGGGCGTCTCGGATCAGTTTACGATGGCCATAACGACATCGCTGATCATCGGTCTTTGCTTTGCCTTTCCCTACGCGTTCTGGGAGGTGTGGCGTTTCATAAGTCCGGGTTTGAAAGTAACCGAGAAGAAAGCGGCTCGCGGAGCGGTGTTTTACGTTTCACTGCTTTTCCTGATGGGACTGTTCTTTGGCTATTACATCGTTTCTCCGCTGGCAATCAATTTTTTAGCGAATTACCAGATCACCCCGGAAATCAAAAATCAGTTCGATATTACGTCGTACATTGGTATTCTGGCAACGCTCTCGATGGGTTGTGCGCTTGTTTTTCAGATGCCGATGGTAGCTTATGTATTATCCAAAGTGGGTGTGCTTACGCCCCGGTTCATGCGCACGTTCCGCAAACACGCGTGGATTGTAATATTAATCGTGGCGGGTATCATCACACCCTCGCCCGATATTTACAGTCAGATACTGGTGGCGTTACCGCTGGCGGGTCTGTACGAAGTCAGCATTTTGGTATCGGCGTCCATTGAGCGGGCGCGGTTGAAGGAAGAGCAGGCATTGATGAATTCGTAGTATTCGTAGAGTATTTCGTACGGGGGTCTGTTCACTTGAGCAGACCTTTTTGCTTTGTGATCAGTAGTGTATCTTTACTTAAAAGCAGACGAACATGGATGTATTGGAAAAGATACGGCTAAGCGATGAGCAGGTAGCTGTGCTGGAGACTGGGGAACTGGTTACGATTTCAGCATCATGGGAAGATTTTGAGGAGTTTCTCACCGAAACCGACTATCGCGTAGAGTACCACGACGGACAGATTGTTATTATGGGCTTAGCCAAATTCATTCACGAAGTATTAGTTGGTCGCATTATTTATATTCTCGCTGGATTCTATTTGAATGAACCTGTCTACGTAGCGGGTAGCAACGCAGGTATTCGCAAAGAAGAAAAAAGGGGACACTACAATGGCGACGTGCTGGTCGTGAAAGGGAAGCCCGCTTATTTAGGTAAATCCCGCTCCATCATCACCAATCCGTTCCTGATTGTCGAAGTACTCTCAAAATCGACCCTCAATTACGACTTGGGGACCAAGCGACGGAAGTACGAGCAAATGGAAACCGTCCGGGAAATTGTCTTTGTCGATCCCATTGATCGGGAAGTGCTGGTGTGTCGCCGGACCGAGCAGCCCAACGCGTGGCTCGAAACAACGTATCGGCAACCCGACGACACCGTTATGATCGACGGAAACCCGGTTCTGCTCGATACTATTTTTGCGAGCCTCCCCGACGAAAAATAGTCTGATCAATGCCCCAGTACGACTTTCGCCGATACCACATCCGTTCCATCAACGCGGCCGACGACGCCGAACGGACAGCCATCAATCAGGAGTTGAAGGATTTGTACGCATCGCTGCCCGACGCAGAGAAAGACGAGTTCAACCGGCAGCTTCAGGCGTTTTTGACTACGGAGACGGGCCGTATCAAGTCCAATTACGAATCGATCAACGTGCCCCAACGCTAAAGCGGTGGGGACGCATCAGATCATCCCCCGCGCTTTCAACTCTAAGTATTTGTTCACCGTGTTGACCGTCAGGTTCTGCGGGGCCGTCAGAATCGTCTGAATACCGTACTGCGTCAACTCCCTCACAATCTGCTTTTTCTCGAAAGCAAACTTCTCGCCGATGGTCTTCAGGTAGACCTGTTCCGTGTTCGTGGCAGGTTGGTCGAGGAGACTGCGCAGCTCGGTGTTCTCGAAGAAAATGACCAGCAGCAAATGGTCTTTAGCCAACCGGCGCAGGTAGGGTAGCTGCCGGTGCAGGGCACTCACCGTCTCGAAATTTGTGAACAGCAGCAACAGGCTCCGTTGCCGGATGTTCGTTCGGACGCTGGCGTACAGACTTTCGTGGTCCGTTTCGCCGAATCGCGTCTTTTGGCGGTACAACAGTTCCAGGATTTTGAGCAGATGCCCCGACCGGCGTTCGGCGGGAAGAAGCTGGCCAACGTGGTCGGAGAAGGTCAGGATACCGGCGCGGTCCTGCTTCAGAAGAGCAATATTGCTCAGCACTAAGCTGGCGTTAATGGCGTAGTCGAGCAGGGTCAGCCCCTCAAATAGTGATTGCATCACCCGGCCCTTATCAATCAGGCAGTAAACCGGCTGTGATCGCTCGTCCTGGTAGGCGTTGATTTGCAGAGAGACGCCACGCGGGTCAGCAGCGGCTGCCCCGGTCCGCCGGGCAGTTGCTTTCCAGTTTATGGTCCTGATATCATCGCCGGTCGTGTAGGGCCGCACCTGCTCAAACTCCATGCTGTGGCCCAGCCGCCGGATGCGTTTTACCCCCACCTCGGTCAGGCGATTGGTAGCGGCTAAAAGTTCGTACTGCCGCATCTGCAAAAACGACGGGTACACCGCCACCATCTTGCCCTGCTCAAACTGATAGCGTCGCCGGAGCAACCCCAACGGCGAGAGCACAAATACGTTGACGGCTCCGAAACTGTATTCGCCCCGGCGCGTGGGCCGGAGTTCGTAGCGGATGGCCTGCGTTTGGCGGGGACCAAGCCGGGCACGGAACAGTACGTCGCGCCGTTGAAACTGAAACGGAATTTCGTCAATCACCTCCACGTCGACCCGGAAGGCGTAGCGATTTTCGAGGTAAATGGTCAACGGGTTTTCATCGCCGTTGGAGAGCCGGTCGGGTACGTCGCGCCGGGCAAAGAACGGATCGCCATTGCGACCATTCCTGACCCGAAACAGCAGCCACCCGTCCAGCCCGGCCAGAGTCAGCAACGCCACAAACCCCACCTGCACCAATGGAAACAGAACGGGCACGGCATAAGCCGCCACGAATAGCAAAACGAAGGCCACAAGCGCAAACCACAGGCGGGTAGCAACGAAGAGCGGGCGTGTAGAACTCACAGGTACAGGTTAATTTTTGATGGCATTCAATAACGTTTCAATCTGTCCCTCGTATCCAGCGTCGGGCTGTTCGTAGTAGTAATCCCGCTCGAATGGCTGACTCCGAACAAAGAACAAGGCATCCTGAAATGTACTTTGGGCTTCGGCTGTTCGGCGGAGTTGCTGCAACGCCCGCCCCCGCTGATAAAGCGTCATGGCACTTTTAGGGTTATTTTTCAGTGCTTTATCTAAATCATTTAACGCCCGCTCTGGCTGATTCAGGGCCAGATGAGACACCGACCGAGCCACCCAATAGCGGTAATCGACCCACTCAGGGCCGTGCCGTGTTTCGCGGCTGTCGATGGCAATTGTGTAGGCGGCAACCGCCTGTTCATACTGGCGCAGACCGGCAAGGGCGCGGCCTTTGAGGTAATTGACGGAGTAGTCATCAATAAGGTCGTCGTAGTTGGGCGTCAGCGCATCGAACGCGTTCAGATACGCCAAAGCGCGGGGATGGTCGCGGAGCAGAAATAAATACCGCCAGCCAACCTGCCCCTGATTTTTGGGGTTTAGTTTGACAGCTATTTCGTAGTCAGCAAAAGCCCGGTCATAATCGCCCAGTTTGAGAGGGCCGAGTGCCCGGTACATAAACCAGTCACCTTTTTTGACGCTGTCTCTTGTTACATTAATGGTATCTGAATACCAGACCTGTAGCCGCTGAGTGCCCTCCCACAAAGCGGGTGTTTTGTAGCGGGCGTTTTCGGCCAGCATCTGACTCAGTTGGGCGAACGCTTTGTCGTCCTGCGCCAAAGCCGATACGGAGAGCGCGAGTGACACACACAGCAGGGTTGTTTTCACGGGAAAATTTCGGTTACCAACCCATCTTTCAGCCGGAATGTAAGCAAGCATACGGTATCGACAGGTTCCGTTTCACCATTGGGCTTGCCCGGCTCCCAATCCGTCAACTTTGTCCGGCAGATATAATTCAGTTGACCCAGAATTCGTGGATCGAACGCGCACCTTTCGTAGTTCTCGTCCACTTCAAGCACCTCAAATTGTCCGGCCTCACCCCGGCAATTGACCACAAACCGGAATCGAATCAATCCCGACTGACCTGGCAAAACGACAGGTTTGTAGGCCCGCTCAACAGCCTGCCGGATGTCAAACAATCGCCCACGCCGGTATGCATAATAAGGATACAGATTGAACGAAGGAAAAATGTAGGTTCGGCAGGACTGAAATCCTTTTGGTTCACAGTGTGACTCAGTCGCCAAACGCGCTTCGCGCCGGAGCAACAGACGGTCATTTGCCTGAGGACCGCCACCCTGACACTGTAGTTCATTGGCCGACAACCTCATCACTTGCAGCGGGTACTGAAAATTGCCGTCGCAGTCATCCCGGTTACCTTTGATAACGACAAAGAGTGCCTGCCCAACGGTAGCCAATCGCCAGCAATGCACCGCTACGTCACCCGTCGTTCGATTTTTTAAACATGCCGAGCCATCGGTGTGGAAATGGTATGAAATACTATCGGTAGCCCAGCCATAACCCGCAACGGCTCTGTAAACGGCAACTGAGTCTATGCTTGGTTCGATCAGCCGCCGGAACGCTATCGGGAAAGCACCCGTCAACGTCAATTCGCTCCCGGAAAGGTGCCATTGACTCAACGCATAGGTATTGGTATCCAACCGCACGGATTGATCCTTCACCGACCATGTTGACCGACGAACGGGCGAATTCGCGTCGATCAGGCCGAACGAACAGGTACTGTCGGCACCGAGCATCATCTGAACCGGATTAGGCCGGTAAAATTGTTCGTCGTACTCCAGGCGAACGCCAATCCACGTGCCCGCTAACTGCTCCCGCGTGGGTGTTTGAGCATGAGCGAACGAACAAGGGATGATGAACAGTCCGGCGACCCGGCATACAAACGGAATAACGTTCTTATAACCTCTAAGCCAGTTCATGATTGAGGTGGGATAGCTATTGACTATTTCTTCATCTCACCGTGGCACCTCGATTTTCTGCACGATCTGCGCTACCACGTCATCGGCGGTGCCGCCTTCCATCTCGCGCTCGGGCGAGAGCAGCACCCGGTGACGCAGCACAGGCGCGGCTAACTCCTGCACGTCTTCGGGCGTGATGAAATCGCGGCCCCGGAGCGTGGCAAGGGCTTTTGCGCCGTTGAGCAACGCCACCGACGCCCTCGGCGACGCGCCCAGATACAGCGATTTGTTGGCACGGGTGGCCTGCACAAGCTGAGCGATATACTCGAATAGTTTATCCTCCACGTGTACCCGATGCACCTGCCCGCGCAGGGTTGCCAACTGCCCGGCATCGAGCACGGCACTCACGGCGTCGACGGCATCGGCAAGATTACGACGCTGATGATGCCCCCGCAGAATGTCCACCTCGTCGGCCGGAGATGGGTAGCCGATCACTATTTTGAACAGGAACCGGTCCAACTGGGCTTCGGGCAGGCGGTACGTGCCTTCCTGCTCGATGGGATTCTGCGTGGCCAGTACCATAAACGGTTCATCAAGCGTGTAGGTCGTGCCGTCGTTCGTTACCTGCCGCTCCTCCATCACCTCAAACAGTGCGGCCTGCGTTTTGGCGGGAGCACGGTTGATTTCATCAATGAGCACGATGTTGGAAAAGACGGGTCCCTGCCGGAAGGAAAAATCGCCGGTTTTGGACATGAACACCGACGTACCCAGCACGTCCGACGGCATCAGGTCGGGCGTGAACTGAATCCGGCCGAAACCCACCGACATTGTTTTGGCTAATAGCTTGGCCATCAGCGTTTTGGCAACGCCCGGCACACCTTCGATCAGGACGTGGCCGTCGGCGAGCAGGGCCGTCAACAGCAGATCGATGGTGTGCTGCTGACCGATGATGACTTTACTTACTTCGGCACGGATGGCGTCGACGGCGGTGGTGAGGGAACTCAGGTCTAAGCGGGAATTAAGGGTGTCCATTCAGGCAGTTTGGTTGAATTTTTCGATGGCGGCATTGAGCGTCAGTAGATCATATTCCGACAGCGAAATGCTTTTTTGAGCGTTGCGTAGGAGTCGTACCAAGTCGTCGGCGTCGTCGCGGGAGATGCCGCTTTTATTGGCCAGCACTTCGGCAAACTCCCGGTCTAAGTTGTTCGTGTTCAGACCGTACCGTTCGCGCAGATCGGCCAAAAAGTACTGAATCTTCTTGCGGGCAACGTTGTCGTGGTCGCCCTGCTGAAAGTA
>JAYTAC010000716.1:0-2781 GCA_043737755.1 Spirosoma sp. | reverse complement strand
GTAGTTTTCCGGTAACCGGCCCCGAGCAGGCCTTAGAAGCCCTGGATGCAGCCGTAGCTGCTTATGACAATGGCCGGGGCGAGTGGCCGCAGATGTCGGTCGCCGGGCGGATTCAGTGCATGGACACATTCGTGGGCAAGATGCTGGAGCAGCGCAAATTGGTCATCAACCTGCTGATGTGGGAGATTGGCAAGAATTTGGCCGACGCCACCAAAGAGTTTGACCGGACGGTGAAGTATATCTACGACACCATCGACGCGCTCAAGAACATGGACCGTAACTCGTCGCGGTTTCGGATCGAAGAAGGTATCATCGGCCAGATTCGCCGGTCGCCCCTCGGCGTCGTGCTGTCGATGGGGCCGTTCAATTACCCGCTCAACGAAACCTACACGACGCTTATTCCGGCGATCCTGATGGGCAACACGATTGTGTTTAAAACGCCCAAACACGGTTCACTGCTGCATTACCCGTTGCTGGACGCGTTTCGGACGAGTTTTCCGAAGGGCGTTGTTAACTCGCTCTACGGGCGCGGGGCCGACGTGGTGCCGGTGGTGATGCGGACGGGTAAAATCAACGTGCTGACCCTGATTGCGTCGAGCCGGGTGGCCGATGAGTTGCAGCGGCACCACCCCAAACTGAACCGGCTGCGGTCGATTATGAGTCTCGACGCCAAAAACGCGGCCATAATCCTGCCCGACGCCGACCTCGACGTGGCCGTGAAGGAGTGTCTGCTGGGTTCGCTCTCGTTTAACGGACAGCGATGTACGGCCATCAAAATCATTTGGGCGCACCGCTCCATAGTCGATGAGTTTTTGAAACGCTTCATTCCCGAGGTCGATAAACTGAAACTTGGGATGCCGTGGGATAACGGGGCGCAGATAACGCCCCTGCCCGAACTGACCAAAACCGGGTATTTGACCGACATTATTGCCGATGCCGAAGCAGGGGGCGCATCAATTCTGAACGAGGGCGGGGGTGAAGTGACGGCGTCGATTTTCAAACCGGCCGTTATGTATCCCGTCCGGGAAGGGATGCGGCTCTACCGCGAGGAGCAGTTCGGGCCGATTGTACCGGTGGTGGCGTATGACGACGAGGAAGAGTTTATTCAGTACCTCATCACGGACGACCACGGGATGCAGGCCAGCATTTTCGGAACTGATACTGACGCCATTGCCCGGCTCATCGACCCGCTGGTAAACTTGGTCAGCCGCGTCAATATCAACGCGCAGTGCCAGCGCGGACCGGACACCTTCCCCTTCACGGGCCGCAAAGATTCGGCCGAGGGGACGTTGTCGGTCGAGGATGCACTGCGTTCGTTTTCCATCCGGTCCGCGGTGGCAACCAAGGACACGGATACCAACAAAGCCATTCTGAACGGCATCGTGAGTGAGCGCAAGTCGGAGTTTTTAAGCACGAATTTTATCTTTTGACGTCCGGGTCAGTCTCTGGCTGGCCCGTTCTTCTCTTCAGGCGGATCAGCCGGAGGCTAACCCAGACCGATGCTCACCGCCACTCACCTCTCCAAATCTTTCGCCGATGGCGTAACGGCGGTCCGCAACGTGTCGCTGACGCTCGAACCGGGTCGGATTATGGGACTGGTGGGGGCGAGCGGTTCGGGCAAAAGCACACTGCTGAATCTGCTGGCGGGACTAATCGACGCCGATGCGGGTGCGGTACGGCTCAACGGCGACCGAGTGCCGGGGCCGGGCGAAGTACTGGTGGCGGGCCATCCCCAAATCCGGCTCGTGCATCAGGACTACCAGTTGATGCCCAACGTGTCGATCCGCGAAAACATCAGCTACGCGCTGCGTTTTTCCGAAAAAACCTACCGCAATGCCCGCGTTGATGAACTGCTGAATCGCTGCCGTCTGACGCCCGTGCAGCACCGGCTGCCGCGTCGGGTGTCGGGGGGCGAAAAGCAGCGCACCGCCATCGCCCGCGCCATTGCCGATAAGCCGCTGGTCCTGTTGCTGGACGAGCCATTCAGTCACCTCGACCTGCCCAACCGGCTCATCATGCGGGATTTGCTCTTCGACCTGATCCGCCACAATGCCGATGTGTCGCGCCAAACGGCCTGTCTGTTTGTCACCCACGAAGCGACCGATGCGCTGTCTCTTGCCGATACGCTGGGTATTCTGTGCGATGGAAAACTAATCCAACTCGGAACGCCGACGGAGGTCTATCGCCAGCCGAAAACAGCCTACGCTGCCCGCCTGACGGGTTCGGTTAACATTCTGAGAAATAAACATTTACTTGAGTTGGGATTATCGGAATGCCGGGCCGCTGAGATGAATCAGCCCGACGCTCTGATTTGCCTACGCCCGGAGCAGATACATTTTGATGAAACCGGGGTGGCGGGTACTGTACGGGCGGTGTTTTTCCGGGGAAGCCACTCCGAAGTTGAGGTCGGGGTATCACGTTACGTCCGGGTGCGCCTGCTCACCACCCGCAATGACCTGCGGGTTGGCCAGCCGGTGACGATACGCGTGGCCGCAGAGTCAGTTTGGCCGCTGAAAAGCTGACAGCCCACAAACCCGGCAGTTTATTCTGGGTTATACGGGAACAAAAAACTAGCAACGTTATGGAATCGAACGAAGGACGTCAGCAACAAACGCAGGAGGAAGCCGAAGGGAAAATTGTATTGGTAAGCATCGAAACCGAAGACGTCGATGCATCGGGCGTCGATGATGAGTCGACCGGTTTGGGCAACGACGACTACCTCGGACGGACGAAGAAATCAGAAGAGTAGTAAGTGTGTAAGTGGTAAGTGGCTGCCGCACG
>JAYTAC010000715.1:0-2788 GCA_043737755.1 Spirosoma sp. | reverse complement strand
CCCTGATTATCAGCCCGTATGCAAAGCGTGGTTTCGTGGACCATACCATGTACTCGACGTCGGGGATGGTGCGCACGATTGAGTTGATTCTTGGTTTGCCGCCGATGAGCCAATACGACGCCGGGGCTACGCCGATGTTCCGCAGTTTCACGGCCACGCCCAACGCCACGCCCTACCAGTCGGTGCCGAGCAACGTCGATCTTGGTGCCATAAACACCGCTTATACGCCGAGTGCCCGGAAGTCGGAGGGACTGGACTTCTCGGACGTGGATAAGATTGATGATAAGCTGTTTAACGAAATCCTGTGGAAAGGACTTCGGGGAGAAACCGCCGTTGTACCCACCCCGCGCCGGAGCGCATTCGTGCGCGTGACGAAGTCGGATGACGCGGACTAACAGCTTACTCACAAATCAGGGAGCGAACCAAAATGTTGGTGTTCGCTCCCTGATTTGTGAATAGCAGAGTCTGAATGGGGGTACTGGGGCGGGGTTAAAAAGAATACATCAGGCTTAGCCGGGCGAAAAAGGGTGTGCCGGGTGTAAAGCAGATTTCGCTGATGGGAGCCGCTTCGCCCCGCAGCCGGGTCTCAGTGTCGAACTGGGTTTCTTTCCAGCGCACGTTGAATATATTCTGGATCGACAGACCGAGCGTGTAATTTCGTTTGGTGTAGCTGGTCTGCAAATCATTGATGAAATAACCCTTCGCCACGATTGAGTTGTCTTCTTTGGCGGGGCGGTCGGACATATACCGGTACCGTAGCGAACCGCTGAATCCCGACGGGGCTTTCAACGAGAGGCCCCCAACCGAGGTGAATCGGGGAGCCAGTGGCAGGTAGTTCTGACCATTCTCAACGCCTACCGAACGGGGATTGGCGGTGTTCAGGTCAAGGTCGGCGTAAAGTGTCTTTGTAAGCTGATAGCGCATCGACACGTCGACCCCCGCCCGCCGGGAGCGCCCGCTGAGTTCCAGCACGTTCTCGTCGCCCACGAAAACAAATTCCTGCGCTACCCACATATACCAGGCGGCTGCGTTGATGAGTAATCTCGGGAATGGCTTCACAATGAATCCCAGATCAGAACCGTAGGCGGCCGGGAGAATCTCCTGGCCGCCCTTCGGCACAACCACCCGCGCATCGTTGGAGTGAAAGCCCTTACCGGTGTTGAGATACAGTTGCAGGCGGGGATTGACGGTGTAGTAGAAGTTCAGCTTGGGCGACACAATAGCCTGCGTAGCCCGCGCGGTTTGGGGCGTTGCCGGGAGCCGGTCGGTATACTGACTCCGAAAATAATCGACCCGCACCCCCGCGTTGATCGTGAAGCGGTTTGACACCTGTACTAATTCATCGGCGTAAGCACCCGCGTTGAGTTCGTTGATATCCCCAAAATTCTTACGCTCCAGCGTCTCCGTGCGGTTTTTGGTATGCGACAGCTCGGTCCCACGGGTCAGGTCCTGCCGGTACTGAAGGCCCACGGTGGTCGTCCAGTTACTGCGGCCCACGGTGGTTTGGGTCGAGTAGCTGCCATTATAGCCGAACATATTTCGATGCTCTACTTGCCGAATCTGATCGCCGTTCACTGTGTCTTCTTTGAAGAATGTGAAGTTGGAATACAGCTCGAAATTGTTGTTGGTGTAAAACACCTGGTTTTTGATGATGTGGCTTTTAGGCGTTACCGTCACCAACTGCACACTGGCGTTCGTACGGCTGGTTTCGCCCCCTTCGTTCGGGTCAATGGAGCCATCGAAGCTAATCAGACCTGATTCGACCGCCCGGTCGGGAATCTGGCCGGACGCGTTCCATTTGCTGTAAAACGTCGAACCCGTCACCGTTAGGTCCGTGTTGGCCCCCACATGACCGTGGTACTTACCCAGCACGTTTAATCGCTTAAAATTCTGGGGGTTGTCGAAATACGAATTCGAGTAGGAATATTCGGACGCGATAAAAGCCGACTGATTTTTCGCCCGCCCTTTGTTTCCCAGCAGGTCCAGACCGGCAACGGCCCGGTAGGTATCGAACTGCCCCACTTCGAGCTTCACAAAGGAGCGATCCAAAGCGGTGCGCGTTCTAAAATCGACCCAGCCCGCCGTCGCAAGGTTACCTTTCTCGGCGTTGTACGGTCCCTTCTTAAAATCAACGCCTTCGACCATCTCCGGAATTACGAAGTGCAGATCGGCGTAACCCTGCCCGTGCGCGTGCGACACCATGTTGACCGGAATCCCGTCGACCGTCAGGCGAATGTCGGTGCCGTGGTCGAGGTCGAAGCCGCGCAGAAAAATCTGTTCCGATTTGCCGCCCCCCGCGTGCTGCCCGATGAACAGCCCCGGCACCATCCGCAGAATCTCCTGCGAATTAATGATGGGCCGTAGTTTAATATCCAAACTGCTGATTAGCTGCTGGTCATGCGCCCGCTGCGACGACACCAGCACCTCGCTTAGTTGGACCGGCGCGGAGGATAAGGTCGTCGTTATGGTCGTTGTCTGATCGTCGCGCACCGTTGCATCCACAATTTGTGGAGCAAACCCAACGTGCGACAGTTCGATTTTGTATGAAGCCGCCACCAAATCGGCGAATCGGTACTGACCCCGCTCATTGGTCACGGTATTTTTGTTGAGTCCCGTCAGTTGCACCGTTACGCCGGAAAGGGGCAGATTGGTAGCCTGGTCATAGACCGTGCCCACTAACTTGCCGAGGTGCGCGAAGGCCGATACGTTGATGAATGTGAGTGATAGAAAAAGCAGAATTATTTTCATGGAATGAAGTGTCATGCGTGAAATAGGTTTCAATTGACTC
>JAYTAC010000714.1:0-6868 GCA_043737755.1 Spirosoma sp. | reverse complement strand
CCTTTGATTTTCTCATAATCATAAGCACCCCACTGACCAAGCGTACTGTTCAGCAGAACGCTCCACTCTTTTTCGCCGGGGATGGTAAACAGCGTGTACGTACCGGCTTTGACCATCTTACCGCCAAACATAACGTCGTTTTTGAACGTCACTTCGGTTGCTTCGTTGGCACCCGTCCGCCACACTTTGCCATACTTCTCAAGTCCGGCATCGCCAAAAACAACCCGGCCACGCTTTGAGGGCTGACCGTAGATTACTTTGATGTTCTTGTCGGGGCTTTCGGCCGTGATACGCGGACTCATCGGCGGCTTTTTGTCCTGTGCCTGCGTCACCGATACCACTGTGAACAGCAGAGCAATGGCTAAAAATAGATTTTTCATGCGTGAAAGTTAGTTTGTTAGATTTACGTGTCAACTACGACGTAAAGTAAACGATAGTTTTTCGGGATTGATATAAAGAAAAATGGGGAAAGTGGTATTTTTACCCCTACGATAGTATGCAAGCATACCAATTTTAAACCAGACCGTCTCACATGGCAACCACGTATTTCAGCAAACGCAATTTGCAATTTCTGCTGCATGAAGTGTTTAAAGCAGAGGAGCTTAATCAGTACGAGTATTTCAGCGCGCACGACCGCGAAACGTTCAACCTCGTGCTCGATTCGGCCACTTACATCGCCGATACACTCATGCACCCCTACCTGAAGGAGGTGGACAGAAACCAGCCTGAACTCAAAAACGGGCAGGTAACGGTTCATCCGAAGGTGAAAGAATTTATGAAAGCCATGGGCGACGCGGGCCTGATTGGCGCAGGTTTTTCGTTTGAGCACGGCGGTCAGCAACTGCCCGAAATGGTCAGTGCCAGTATCGGGTTTATTCTGATGGCAGCTAACAACGGCATGATGTACACGGGCCTGTCGTCGGGGTCGGCTCACCTGATTACGTCGTTTGGTTCGCCCGAACTAACCGAGTTCTACGTGCCCAACATGCTGTCGGGGCAATGGCAGGGCACTATGGCCCTGACCGAACCACAAGCCGGTTCATCGCTGTCGGATGTGACCACGTCGGCCACGCTTCAGGATGACGGAAGCTATAAAATAAAGGGCCAGAAGGTATTTATCTCCGCCGGTGACCACGACGCCGTCGATAACATCGTGCACTTGATGCTGGCCCGCATCGACGGGGCACCTAAAGGCACCAAGGGGATTTCGCTGTTCGTGGTGCCCAAGTACCGCGAGGACGAGACCGGTACTTTTGTCGATAACGACGTGCAGTCGACAGGCGTGTACCACAAAATGGGTCAGAAGGGCGTCCCGGCCATGCACCTCACGATGGGATCGAACGACAACACCGTCGGCTACATCGTCGGTCAGCCGCATCAGGGACTACCCTACATGTTCCAGATGATGAACGAAGCCCGAATTGGCGTGGGTATGACGGCAGCGGGCATCGCTACGGCAGCATATTATGCGGCTCTGCAATACGCCAAAGAACGCCCCCAAAGCCGCCGACTGAACGAGAAAAATCTGCTCGACGCGCCCCAAACGGCCATCATCAACCACCCCGACGTTCGGCGGATGCTGCTGTTTCAGAAAGCCGTGACGGAGGGTTCGCTGTCGCTGCTGATCGAAGCAGCCCGGCTCTACGACATCAGCCGCGTGGCCGAAGGCGAAGAGAAAGAGAACGCGTCGCTGCTGCTCGACATCCTGATGCCAATAGCCAAATCGTACCCGTCCGAAATGGGTGTGCAGTCGGTTAGTCAGAGTCTGCAAACGTTTGGCGGGTACGGCTTTACGGAGGATTTCCCGGTGGAGCAGTTGTACCGCGACATTCGCATCACGCCGATTTACGAGGGCACGACCGGCATTCAGGCGCAGGATTTGCTCGGTCGCAAAATGACTATGAAAGGCGGCAAAGCCCCGATGCTGCTGTTCGCCGAGATCAACAAAGTCATTGCCGAAGCTAGCACGTTCGATGAACTGAAACCCTACGCCGACCAACTCACCGCCGAACTGGCGCGGGTGCAGGACGTGATGACCGACCTCATCCCCCACGCCATGAAGGGCGACACCGAGCGGTATTTGTCCGACGCGACGCTGTTTTTGGAAATGTTCGGGATTGTGGTGATTGCGTGGCAGTGGCTGAAACAGGCCGTTGTTGCCAAGCAGAACATGGTGACGCAGAACCCGCAGGGCGACGATCTGACGTTCTACGAAGGCAAAGTTCATACGATGAAGTTTTTCTTCCACTACGAAGTACCAAAAACGCTGGGCTTAGCCGTGCGGCTGAAAGACGACGAGGTGCTCACGATTGTATCGGCGAAAGAACTGGCGTTGTAGTGTACGTAACACGGACTTCAGTCCGTATTTGCTGAACATTAAATACGGGCTGAAGCCCGTGTTACGTACACTACAACGCGAAAACGGCCACTCGTCAGAGTGGCCGTTTTGTGTCTACAATCAAACCAATTTCCTACAAATTCCCCTTCCTCATCTCCTTCACGGCGTAGTCGGCTGAGCGGGCAGTCATGGCCATGTACGTCAGCGACGGGTTTTGAGTAGAGGTCGAGGTCATGCAGGAACCGTCGGTCACGAACACGTTCTTGCAGGCGTGAAGCTGATTCCACTTGTTGAGCATCGACGTTTTGGGGTCCTTCCCCATGCGAACTCCCCCCATTTCGTGAATGTCCAGACCCGGATTGCGTTTGTCATCGCGCAGGCGAATGTTGGTAAAGCCAGCCGCCGTGAACATCTCCGACAGCTGCTCCTGATAGTCTCTTACCATCTTATCGTCGTTGTCGTCGTAGGCGATGGAGATTTTCAGTTGCGGAATGCCGAACGGGTCTTTCAGTCTCGGGTCGAGGGCGACGTAGTTAGTTTCTTTGGGGATGGTCTCGCCCATCATGTGCGACCCCACGTACCAGCCGCCAAGGGTTGGATTCAGCAGGTTCTGCTTCAAATCGGCCCCGATGCCGTCGCGGTTCGTTTTGGTCATGCGACCCGCCGAAAAACCGGCTGCGTAGCCCCGCAAAAAGCCCATCTCCTGCTTTTCCACGTTGCGGAAACGCGGAATATACGGGCTGTTGGGTCGCCGACCATCGGTCGTTGAGTCGAGGTTGCCGTCGTACTCGGCCGAAACGCCCGCCCGGTAATTATGGAACGCTGCGTACTTGCCCAGCACCCCGCTGTCGTTGCCCAGACCGTTGGGAAACCGGTTCGAGGTGGAGTTGAGCAAC
The DNA here is from genome assembly GCA_043737755.1 of Spirosoma sp. Classification (GTDB taxonomy): domain Bacteria; phylum Bacteroidota; class Bacteroidia; order Cytophagales; family Spirosomataceae; genus Spirosoma. Next base: position 3,634 of record JAYTAC010000714.1, on the reverse strand, counting down.
ACGAGGTTCGAGTTCAGCGCGGCCGCGTTCAGGAAAATGATGCGGGCGTAATACTCGGTCATCTGCTTCGTGTTCGTGTCGATCACCCGCACACCCGTCGCCCGGTTCCTGGTCTCGTCGTAAATTATCGAATGCACCACCGAATTGGGCCGCAGGGTCATTTTGCCCGTTTTAGCTGCCCACGGCAGCGTCGATGAGTTGCTGCTGAAGTAACCTCCGTATGGACAGCCCCGCTCGCAGATGGTCCGGTGCTGGCACTGCGCCCGGCCCTGGTCGTAGTGAATTTGTTTCGGCTGGGTGATGTGAGCCGCCCGGCCCATGATTACATGCCGGTCTTTATAGCGGTTGGCCACCTGTTTCTGAAAATGGCTTTCGACGCAGTTCCACTCGTGCGGAGGTAGAAACTCGCCATCAGGCAGCGTTGCCAGGCCGTCTTTATTGCCCGAAATACCGGCGAACCGCTCCACGTAGCTGTACCAGGGCGCGAGGTCGGCGTAGCGGATTGGCCAGTCGACGGCGAACCCATCGCGGGCGGGACCGTCGAAGTCGAAATCGCTCCAGCGCTGCGTCTGCCGCGCCCACATCAGCGACTTGCCGCCCACCTGATAGCCCCGTATCCAGTCAAAAGGTTTCTCCTGAACGTAAGGCTGCTCAGCATCTTTCACGAAAAACTGCTCCGTGCCTTCATAAAACGCGTAACACTTGCCGATGATCGGATTAGCATCGCGCACGATGCTGGTTAACTGCCCCCGGTGTTCAAACTCCCACGGCTGCATGTTCGTGGTAGGGTAATCGGTTACGTGCCGAACGTCGCGGCCGCGCTCCAGCACTAATGTACGCAGCCCTTTGCCAGTGAGTTCTTTTGCGGCCCAGCCCCCGCTGATACCGGAGCCGATAACGATGGCGTCGTATGAATTGAGGGCCTGAACGTCAATATTTAGGTGTGCCATAGTGAATGTGCCGTTAATGGTTTCGTCGATAGTGCTGGCAAACCAGGCGAGGTGCTATGAAGACTGCTTAAATTGATTGTTTGGAAGTTGGAAAGCAGCGTAGAATTCTATTTGATCTTTCAAAGATACTAACGAAAGTACTGTGTACTCATAACTTGGGAAAAGGCAGCGCGGAGCCAGTGAATCTTGCGGAATAGTACAGAACTGACATCCGTATATTTACCAATGATTTTACCGCAGATTCGTCCCTATTTGAAGAAATAGTTGCTTTTTTACGGGCTAATCGAACGACCCCTTTTTTCCTGCGCCCCGCAATGAACCAACTGAACACCACAGATTACACGATTTTCCTCCTGTATTTTATCGGCGTTTCGGCCTACGGATACTGGATTTACAAGCGCAAGCAAACCACCAAACTTGATACCAAAGATTTCTTCTTAGCCGAGGGATCGCTCACCTGGTGGGCGATTGGGGCCTCGCTCATCGCGTCCAACATCTCGGCCGAACAGTTCATCGGCATGTCGGGCAGCGGCTTCCAGTTTGGGGTAGCCATTGCCGTTTACGAGTGGTTAGCGGCCGTTTGCCTGATCATTGTGGCAATCTGGTTCATGCCTATCTACCTCAAGAACCACATCTACACCATGCCGCAGTACCTCCGAACGCGATATAACGAAACGGTGGCCCTTATCATGGCCGTTTTCTGGCTGTTCCTGTACATATTCGTCAACCTGACATCGATTTTGTTTCTGGGTGCGCTGGCTATCAGCAGTTTGATCGGGAGCGACTCGTTCCACCCAATCGTTATCGGCCTGAGTTTGTTTGCCTTGGTCATCACGCTGGGCGGCATGAAAGTAATCGGCTACACCGACGTGATTCAGGTTATCGTGCTGACCATCGGCGGCTTGGTTACGACCTACATCGCCCTGACGCTGGTTAGTCAGCGGTTCGGGCTTGGCAACGACGTGGTAGCTGGTTTCTCGGCCATGATGACCGATGCCGACGACCACTTTCACATGATTTTTGAGAAGCCCGGCCCCAACGCGTCGCAGGTCGACATCAATAAATACCTGACGCTGCCGGGCATTGCCATGTATTTTGCCGGTCAGTGGATCGTAAACCTCAACTACTGGGGCTGCAACCAGTACATCACCCAGCGTGCGCTCGGAGCCGATCTGCAGACCGCCCGCACGGGTATCCTGTTTGCCGCTTTCCTGAAAATATTCATGCCCCTGATCGTGATGGTGCCCGGTATTGCGGCCTACGTGCTTTACAAAAACGGTGGTCTCCAGAGCGAAATGGCTCCCAACGGCACCCTTCTCGCCGACAATGCCTACTCGGCTATTTTAACATTCCTGCCCAACGGCCTGAAAGGACTGTCAATGGCGGCTCTGACGGCGGCTATCGTGGCTTCATTAGCCGGAAAAGCCAACTCAATCTCTACCATTTTTACGCTCGATATCTACCAGAAGTACATCAAAAAAGATGCGACGCAAACGCAGTTGGTCTGGACGGGCCGACTTGCCATTCTGGCCGCGATGGTATTTTCCATCGCCCTCACGTGGCAGGATGCGCTCGGCATCGGGCGTGAGGGCGGGTTCACATTCATCCAGAAGTATACCGGCTACCTCAGCCCCGGTATTTTTGCGGTATTCCTGCTGGGTTTCTTCTGGAAACGCACGACCGGAGCGGCTGCGGTGGCGGGTATCCTGACGGGCTTTGCAATGGCGGTGCTGTTTAACAACTACGCCCCGGCTCTGTTTGGCAACGAAACGCTGCTCTACACGGCCTTTCCCAACGGTAAAGGTGGCTACGAGATTCCGTTCCTGATTTGCATGGGCTGGTCGTTCATTTTTACGGTTCTCACGATGGCAGTTATCAGTCTGGCAGGCCCGGCCATCAACCCGAAAGCGTTCGCTATCGACGCGACGATGTTCCGCCTTCGCCCGTCAACAACGGCATTTGTGGCGGTTATCCTAATGCTGATCACTGTGTTGTACGTCCGGTTCTGGTAAGTTAAGTTTCTGCTTTTGTCAAAATAACTGCTTATGCCCCGTCGAACCAATCCCGCAGAATTCCAATCCTGGCAGTCGGCCAATGAACTCACAGCGGGCGTTCTCGACAAGCGCAACCACAAACGGGCCGACGCCAAGCGCAACCGCCGAAACCGCCACTACGTCAAACTCGTCATCCGCGAACGGCTCGATAATCTCGACACAGACGACGCCGGGTGAGTTGGGTTCTTAGTGCCGGTGCCACGCTCATGATTGCTGCTTATGCAAGTAGATACCGCTTCGACCGTTTCCCTGCGACCGCTGTTCGCACTGCCCGTTATCGTGGCTGCATTGGGTTATTTCGTGGATGTCTATGACCTGCTGCTGTTCAACATCGTGCGGGTGCCCAGCCTGAAAGACCTCGGCCTGTCCGACGCCGACACCTCGCTCGTGGGCGGGCGCATCCTGAATTTTCAGCAGGCGGGGCTGCTCCTCGGCGGTATTTTCTGGGGCATCCTGGGCGACAAACGCGGGCGGCTGTCGGTGCTGTTCGGCAGCATCGTCACCTACTCTCTCGCCAACATCGCCTGCGGATTTGTGCAGGACCCGCACCTGTACGCTCTCCTGCGCTTCGTGGCCGGGCTGGGGTTGGCGGGTGAGTTGGGCGCAGGCATCACACTCATCAGCGAGATT
>JAYTAC010000713.1:0-2793 GCA_043737755.1 Spirosoma sp. | reverse complement strand
GTTCGTACCGGCGCACCTCGCCGAACAGGTAATCAGCACCTGCGAATTCGTCCTCCGCAAAGACCAGTTTGGGTTCGAGACGGTCAAATCGGGCCGTTATACGACGGGGCAGATCGACAGCCAATGGACCGACGACATCAAAGCCGATTTTCTGAACTGGCTGGGCGGTCACCCCGAACTGGGTGCGATGACGAAGGGCGAGTTAGACAAGATGATGAGCAAACGAACGTGGTGATTCCGGGTAGTTTCCGGCAGTCACGAAGCCTTTTGCGACCGCTTTTCGTTATAGTTGAAAACGATCAACAGAGTCATTTATGGAAGCCATACGACGAATTGTCCATCGACACGGAAATACGCTGACGGTTGAGTTGCCGGACAGCTCCACGGCTCAAACCGTTGAGTTAATCATTTTACCGGCTGATGACGTGGCCGACACGCCCACAGAAGAGCAACCTGCCAGTGCCGTTGATCAAGACGGATTGACGGACTTTCAGCGGTATCTGCTCACCTGGCCAGTAATGAGCGACGACGAGTACAATGATTATCTACTAAAGAAACAAGGCTTCAGCGAATTGACGAAACGATCTGTTTAGACACCTCTGTGCTGATAGCTCACAAGCGATCAAAATTGAAGACTGACACCCTGTTTTTTAGATTGGCGTCCACCTACCAACGTTTTGCTGTTTCAACTGTCACAGTATTCGAGTCATGGCGGGGCGACAGTCAGCCGGATGAGAAGGTCTTTTGGGAAGACTTCCTGAGCCGAATGCAACTAATTGAATTAGACGTGGAGACGGCCCGGATAGCGGGTAATGACTACTTATATTTGGAGAAGTCCGGGCAGCGGATCGGCACCGAGGACATATTAATAAGCGCAACGGCCAAACGCCACAACCTACGATTAGCGACCACAAACGTGAATCATTTTAGCCGCATCCCCGATTTGCAGTTAGTTGATCTATGACCCAATACCTCAAAGACGCTCTGCGCAAAGCCGCCCTGTTTTGCGCTTACCAGGAACGAACCCAGCAGGAAGTGCGCGACCGGCTGAAGGAATGGAGCATCTGGGGCGACGATGCCGAGGAAATCATCGCCGAACTGATTCAGCAGAATTACCTCAACGAAGAGCGGTTTGCCAAAGCGTTTGCGGGCGGAAAATTCCGGGTGAAAGGCTGGGGCCGACGCAAAATAAAGCAGCACCTGCAACAGCGCGGCATCACGGGCTACAACTTCGAGCAGGCCATGAAAGAGATCGCCCCCGACGATTATCGCGCTACCCTCACCGAGCTGTTAGACAAAAAACGCCGGACCCTGCACGACGACAATCCATTGGTGCTGAAACAGAAACTCGTGCGCTACGCCATGAGCAAAGGCTACGAGCCGGACCTGATCTTCTCGGTCCTGGGCGGTGAGGAATAGGTTGTGTTTTTCAGAATGATCGTTTGTGGTCATTTTTGTCGCTTCACCGTCCCCCGCCTGCCCATGCCCCGACTTTTTTTGGATACCGAACGCATGGCAAATCTGAGCAGCGGCATCGGTCAGGTTTGTCTGCACCTGGGACGAGAACTGGTCCGGCAGCAACCGCCGGGCTGGGAACTGACGTTTCTCGTGTCGCCCGAGCAGATGGGCATGTTCGGACCAGCGGCCAACTACGTCACGGCAACGCGCTGGCGACGGGTGTGGCACCCTTGGACGTTCGACGTCTGGCACTGTCTCTACCAGAACTCGCGGTATCTGCCCGTGCGCCCCACCTCGCTGGTCTACACGATTCACGACCTCAACTACCTGCACCTGCCCGACTACTCGGACCGGCGCAAAGCCCACCAAAAAGCCCGCTACGAGCGCATCATTGGCCGGGCGGCTGCCGTAACGACGATCTCCGGGTACGTGGCGCAGGACGTTCGTCGGCAGTTGACGGTGGCTCCCGGCACCGCCATCGACGTGATCTATTGGGGCGTCAACACCCCCGCCGACAGTCCGCCCCGCCCCGCCGACATTTCGCTGACCGGACCGTTTTTGTTCTTCGTGGGTATGTTGCAGCCCTACAAAAACATCCACGCCATGCTGCCGATTTTGCGGGCCTGCCCGGAGTATCAGCTCGTGCTGGCCGGTCCCGACAAACCGGCCTATCGCGAAAGCATTCTCAAACAGGCGGAGGAGATGGGCGTTGCCGGGCGGGTGCGGGTGCTGGGCATCGTTGACGAACCGACCAAATGGTGGCTCTACGCAAACTGCGGGGCTTTTTTGTTTCCGTCGCTGCACGAAGGCTTCGGTCTGCCCGTCATCGAAGCCATGCGGTTTGGGAAACCCGTGTTTTGCTCGGCCCTGACCAGCCTGCCCGAAGTGGGTGGGGCCAACGCGTTCTATTTCCCGTCGTTTGAGCCGGACGCGGTTGTCGAAACCTTCCGGCAGGGCATGGACGCCTACCGAAACGACCCGGCCATGCCCGACCACCTGCGCCGGCACAGCCAATCGTTTAGCTGGGAAGCCGCAGCCGCCAACTACTGGAAAATTTATCAGGATGTGTTTCGGGGTCGTATCCTGGTGATGCGGCATCCCGACGGCCACGTCCGGGCGAGATAAGGTCTCTTTACGCCCGGACGTGGCCGTCGGAATGCCGCATCACCAGGATACTCAGGCGGCAGGAATGTACATGTCGAAGCGGGCTCCTTTATTCAGTTCGCCAGTGGCACTGATGAGACCGTCGTGGTTTTCGATGATTTTTTTCACGATGGACAAACCAATGCCGGTGCCGTTGTATTTTCCTTTGCCATGCAGCCGCTGAAACACGTC
>JAYTAC010000712.1:0-6879 GCA_043737755.1 Spirosoma sp. | reverse complement strand
GTAGGTGCCGGACAGTTTCGTGAGCCGCTGCTTATTCTGCCCGTTTAATTCGATGCGGTAGAGATGCCGTTCCAGGGGCGACACTTCGGTTGAGGTGTAGTAAACCGTGTTTTGTTTCTCATCAACGCCCGATACGTTTGCCACTTCATACTTGCCCGTGGTGACCGGTCCGATGAGTTTGCCGCTCATGTCGTAGCGGTACAGGTGCTTGTAGCCGCTGCGCTCGCTGCTCCACAGAAACGACTTGCCATCCCGCAGGTAGGTCAAATCATCGGTAAACTCCAGATCAACGTAGGTAGGACTTTGTTCGGTCAGCACGGTCGTGGCTGCGCCGGTAGTGGCGTTCACGTGCAGCAGGTCGAGTTTGTTCTGAAGCCGGTTGAGCCGCCGAATCGACAGCCGGTTCGGGTTCTGGGTCCATTGAATGCGGGGCAGGTAGATGTCGGTTTCAAGGCCCGTCTGCGCCTGTACTTTTTTGCCCGAAAGTACGTCGGCAATCCAGACCGTTACGAGGGAGTTGGCTTCGCCCGCTTTAGGGTATTTAAACCGGTATTCGACCGGGTACAGCCCGCCCCAGCGTTGCATGTCGTATTCGGGAACGCGGCCCTCGTCGAACCGAATCCAGGCAATGCGTTTCCCGTCGGGCGACCACTCGAAGGCCCGCGCCATGCTGAACTCCTCCTCGTAGACCCAATCGGCTCCCCCGTTGATGACGGTGTTTTGCTTGCCCGGTCCGGCGTTCCGGTCCGTCGTTAACTGCGTTTCCTTCGTCCCGGCCGGATCGACCACAAACAGGTTATTGTCGCGCACGAAGGCCACTTTGCCGTCGGGCGAGAACGTGGCGTATTGCTGTTTGCCGCCCTTGCTCAGTGGCCGGAGTTGTTTGGTACTCAGGTTATAAATATAGAAATTGGCTTTGCTCGACCGGCGGTAGATGGGTTCTTCGCCGGTTGTGAGGAGCAGTTGCCGCTCGTCGGCCGAGAGTTGGTAGCCGTCGACGTGGCGCGTTGGGCCACCCCACGCTGCGGTCTGCTCATCGAACAGCGTTTCGACCGGTGCGCCATCCACGATGGTAAATTTCGTGATTTTGCCCGCGTCGAGGGTCGTGTAGAACCCGCCGGTTTTCATCCAGTTGACACCGCTGACGGTGCGCTGACTGAAAACGCCCTGGTTTTGCCCCCAGATGTCGTTGAGCGTGACGGGCTTTTTGGGTTGGGCAAGGGCCGGGCAAACGAACAGCAGAACGAAAACGAAATGCAGGATTTTCATGGATAAGAGATAGACTTTTATTGACCGCAACGGCGGACCGCTCTGTGGTTGACGAAACCGCTATTTCGCCGTCAGGACGGGAGCCGGGGTTGTCTCGGGCAGGAGACCTTTTCGCCGGAGAATGGCGTCGGTGAACTTGAGGTCGTGGTCGCTGGTGAAGATGCTGTAAGGCAGGTAGAGGAACTGCGCTTTGGCCAATCCCTTCGTCACGACCTTCGCAATCCAGGTGGCCTTCGTGTTGCTGAGCGCATCGGCATTGCTCAGAAACAGGATATACGCGTTTTTATCTTTGATCACGCTGCTGATCTGGTCCCACTTCAGCAGTCCGCCCTCTTTTACGCTGATGCGCATCAGAATCTGGCGGCTGTCGATCTCGTAGATGTACTTCTGAAACAGGGGTTTGCTCTGCTCCATCTGGGCAATACCGGTGATCTGTACGGCCCAGAAAAGCACGTACAGGATGGTCAGGATGACGATGACGACATAAATCCAGATGTTGGGGTACACGCCCGTGATGCCAAGAATGGCATTCAGTACAATGAGACCCAGCGGCACGAACGCCCATTTCCAGTTGTCTTTCAGCCACTGCCGCAGGGCAATGTTAATGTACGTTTTTTGGTCTAACGCGTATTTTTTAGTCTTAACGATCATGGCACTTCTGGGAGAAAACGTAAAGATAAGGCCCGCCGTCCGGTTTGGGTACGGAATAGTGGTCAACGGCGGTGCGGTTTCGCTGGCTAACCGCTTTTCTCCATCTTTACGGGACTAATTCGCTCTCGTTACCGCATGAACACCACTTCGCCGACGCTGATCCTGAACGCCGAACAGATTCGCCAGAAAATCCGGCGCATCGCGTTTCAGATATACGAAACTAATTTTGAGGAATCGGCCCTGCTGCTGGCCGGTATCGCGGGCGAAGGCTACGTGCTGGCCCAGGCACTGGCCCAAGAACTGCGGCAGATTGCGCCGTTTGGGGTGGAGTTGATTCAGCTTGAGTTAGACAAAACCCAGGTGGCCCAGCCACCCGTCAGAACCGGCCACCCCGAGACTGATTTCGCCCATAAAGTCGTGATTGTCGTCGACGACGTGCTGCACACGGGCCGGACGCTGGCGTTTAGTCTGCAACCGTTTCTGAGCGTGCCGGTGCGCAAATTACAGGTGGCGGTGCTCATCGACCGCAACTACCCCCGCTACCCCGTCGCGGCCGACTACAAAGGCTACGAACTCAGCACCACCCTTACCGAACATGTCGACGTAGTGCTCAGCGACGAAAGCCGGGTAGGGGTGTATTTGAGGTGAGTAGAAAGTAAGTACATTCGCATCATTGCCCACCAGCCTTTACTACATGAAACACATCAACGACGCCGTTATCCGACTGCTCGAAGCCCGAATTCAGGTGCTGAAAATTGAGTTGCAGGACGCTATCGACGGAAACGCAGACGAACGAAAAATTCTCGAATTAAAAACAGCGATTCAGGAATACACACTGATGCTGAACAATTTAAACTCGAAATAAGCCGATGAAACGATTTGACTTCAAGACCTATTACGCTCGGATCGGGAAAGCGGTCAGCGATGAAGAGATAGCCGTGATTCGAATGGAACACGATGCTTTTCAGGAGTCTCTCACTGAGTCGGAACGTGCGCTGTTCCGGGCTGACTTCGACCAGTATTTGACGTGGTCACTTGACCGGGCCGAAATTGAAATTGCTTTCCTGAAAGAAATGCTGGCCGAAGCGCAGGTGGTTTGAAATAAGTCAGAAAGTCGCTGACGCACGAGTGTTTCTCAGGCGTCAGCGACTTTTGACTATTCCAGTAGCACCATAATATCCTCCTTCGTGAGCGATTTCATGAACGTGTCTTCGGTCGTGATCAGGCTCCCGGCGAGTTGCTGCTTGGCGCGTTGCAGCGACAGGATTTTTTCTTCGACCGTGTTTTTGGCGATGAACTTGTAGGTGAACACCGTTTTCTGCTGGCCGATGCGGTGCGCCCGGTCTACGGCCTGAGCCTCGATGGCGGGGTTCCACCACGGGTCCAGAATAAACACGTAGTCGGCGGCAGTGAGGTTGTGGCCCAGCCCGCCCGCCTTCAGCGAAATCAGAAACAGCTTCACCGAGTCGTCGGTCTGGAACAGTTCCACCTGACCCCGGCGGTCCGTTGTCGACCCGTCTAAGTAGGCATAGGTAATGTTCTTTTCCTTCAAATACTGACGGACAACGCTCAGATGCTTGATGAACTGGCTGAACACCAGTACTTTGTGGTGTTCTGTCATGGCACTTTCGAGACGCAGCAACACGTCGTCCAATTTGCCCGAGTCGCCCTCGTAGTCGGCGTCGACCATGCGCGGGTGGTTGGCAATCTGCCGGAGTTTGGTCAGGCCCTGCAACACCACCATCTGCGACCGGGCCATGCCCTCCTCCTCGATGCGCTCCAGGATCAGGTTGCGGTAGTACGATTTGGCTTCTTCGTACTGCTTCGCCTGATCGGCTGACATCTCGCAATACAACACGCTTTCGACTTTTTCGGGCAAATCAGTAGCCACCTGCGACTTATTGCGCCTGAGCATGAACGGCTTGATAAGGCCATAGAGCCGACCGGTTTTGCTCTCGTCGTGCCGTTTCTCAATGGGCACCTGAAACTCGTTTCTGAAAAACGATTGGCTGCCCAGCAAGCCCGGATTGATGAACGACATCTGGCTCCAGAGATCAAGCGTGCTGTTTTCGAGCGGGGTGCCGGTCAGGATGAGCCGGTTGGCGGTGTTGAGCTGCACAACGGCTTTGGTGATGTGCGACGACGGGTTTTTGATCGCCTGCGACTCATCCAGAATGGCGTAGTCGAAGCGGTACTCGCTCAGCAGGTCGATGTCGATGCGGACGATGCCGTAGGAGGTCAGGATCAGGTCGTAGTCGTCGAACTGAGCCGTGTTTTTGTCGCGGTAGGTGCCGGTGTAGACCATCACCCGCAGGTCGGGCGTGAACCGGCGGGCTTCGAGTTCCCAGTTGTAAAGCAGCGACGTGGGCATCACTAACAGGCTCGGCCGGTGTTCGGCTTCGCCCGTGGCGTGACCGTTTTCCGACAGCGCGGCCTCTTTGCGGCCCTGGAGCATGGCCAGTGTCATCACCGTTTTGCCCAGGCCCATGTCGTCGGCTAAGCAGCCGCCGAAGCGGTATTGCCGCAGGAAGTTCATCCAGTCGTAGCCCGCCTTCTGGTAGGGGCGGAGCGTACCCCGAAACCCGGTGGGCAGCGGAAACGGCTCGATCTCGGCGAAGTCGCGCAGGCGTTCGAGTTTGCGGCTCATGATGGCAGCCGCCAGTCCGTCGCGTTCCAGTTCCTGCACCAAGGCGAGGTGGTGTTTGTGGAGCACCAACCCGTCGATGCCGTCGGCGTGTTCCAGAAAACCAAACAGTTCGGAGTACTTCGTAAACCACGCGTCGGGAATCACCGCCACCTCGCCGTTGGGCAGGGTGAACTCGCGCTTTTTGGCCAAAATCAGTGTCCTGAGCTTCAGGAACGGAATCTCGAACTCGCCGAAACGTACATTGGCATAAATGTCGAACCAGTCGCGGCCTTCCTGAATGGACACGTCGATGCTCGAATACCCTAAAAAGTAGCGTTTGGCGTCCTGAGCGTGCTGCTGAAGCAGAAAGCCCGCGTTCTGGATGTCGGTACTGTGGTTGGCCAACCAGTCGAAAGCCTCGGCTTTGGGAATGGCCAACCGACCGTGGCGCAGGTCGAGACCCGTCTCGCGCAGGAACGCCAATTTGTTTCGTTCCAGACGCTGGTCCCGGCGAATCTTGTGAAATACGTACTCGTCGCCTTTTTTCTCTAAACTAACATTGGCCGACGGCCCGAAACTATCGAAGCGAAAGGTAAAGTCGCCGTATCGAAACGACAGGTCGAAAGCGATTCGCTGCCCGGTATCATCGTCGTCAGTGTTGACGTCGCCCGCGCCTGAACTGGCCGCAGCCAATGCCGCCGACGCGGGCACGGACCGGCCCGCCGATGCCAGTTCCGACACGGTCAGCACCGGCACCGGCTCAGCCGACTCGGCCCGAATCTCGAACCCTTTGGCATATACGTCGTAGGCGGCAATCAACGGCGTCACGAACCGCTCGTAATACTGCTGCTCGATGTTGCGGGAGATGATGATGTGGTTTTTGCTGAAAAACGGCCGCAGCTTCTTACCGTCCACGTTTTTGCTGAAATGATAGAGCCGGTTGTCGACCATCATCCAGGCTGGTTCGTCGCAGATCATCAGTGACTCCCGGAACTGGAAGTCGATGCGGACGGTCTCGGTGTTCCCGCCCGGCCGCTCGTGGCCCGGCGGCTCCTGACTGACTGGGTCACGAACGACGGGATAGCGGACGATGGGGAAGTAGTGGGTTGAGTCGGCGTTGCGGACGAAATGAAAATGCACCCGTGCCGGTTCGGGCATCCACTCGATGGGCATCCACGCGGGGTTGCCGTCGTTACCCATGACGTAGAACGGTTTGCCGGGCAGCAGGGCCATGATCCGGGCTTTCATCGTTTCTAAGTAGCCGCTGATGGCTTCCTGCACCAATTTATCGCCTTTGCCGGGGTCGTATATTTTGAGGAAGAAGTCGATGGCGGCCAACTTCCGGGTGTTGAATTTCTTGACGATGGTGTCCTGCTGAATGGAGTCGATGAGCCGCACGAGTTCAAAATCGCGCTCATCCAATTCCTTGGCGAACTCATCTACGTTTTGGGTGGAGAGGGTCTGGTTGAGCAGCGTCAGTTGGCCCCGGCTGTTGCGCTGCACCACGAAGGCTTCGATAAGATAACCGAGGAACTCGTGGTTGAGCAACGAGTAAACAATCTGGAACGGCTGCGTGGGCGCGACTTTCATAAGACTGCACAGTAGCCACCCGGCGAAGGGAGCTAACCGGAATGACCTGACAAAGTGAACGTTTCGCGTGAGGATGACCCGGTGGTCCGGGCGTTGCGGGACAATCTGAAAACGGACCAAAGACGCTCAGTACAAACGTTTTGTACCCAAAACTGACTATCCAACGGTTTCAAATATACGAACAGAAATAAAAATCACAAGGATTGGTTTGTTAATGGTGCGCGGGTCAAACTGATGAACAGCAGTCCGCCCGTGTGGTATCCGCGCCGGTACGCTGGTCAGCATACCGGTAGTTACCGATAGCCGGTAGTTGGCACGTATCTTGCTATTGCGTGGGTGCTCATGAAAAAAGTAGTATCCTTTCTGTTTGTGATGTGGTGGGGCACGTCTGGTTTGACGGATCAACTCCGGGCGCAGCAATCTCCGGCACCGGTCAATTCCCCGGCGTCAACGGCAGAAATGGCCATGTTGTGGGCCGACATGTCATTGGACGTTATCCGGCGCAGTCCCGGCAACACGCCTACCTACGCGTCCCGCTCATTGGCTTATCTGGGCATCACCATGTATGAGTGCGTGGTGCACAGCAACCCGGCCTATCGGTCGCTGGTGGGGCAGGTGAACGGGCTGCGCGAACTGCCCCGGCCCGAACCCGGTCAGGCCTACAACTGGCTCATAGTGATGAACGCCGGGCAAGCCGTGATGCTCGATAAACTGTACCCACACGCGTATCGCAGCACCTCCCA
>JAYTAC010000711.1:0-6898 GCA_043737755.1 Spirosoma sp. | reverse complement strand
TGGCGGCTGTTTGCATCGGTATTTTCCTGTTGGTCGTCATTGCTTCGCAGTACGTATCGCTGGGGTCCATGCTGGCGGCTCTGGCCTTTCCGGTGTTGCTGCTGCTGCGCATCTTCGGTGAAAAAGAAAGCCCCCTGCTCATCGTATTCGGCTTTGTTGTGTTCCTGATGGTCGTGCTGACGCACCAGAAAAATATTGGCCGGTTGTGGCGCGGGCAGGAGAACCGGACAGTGCTGATCCGGCTGCGTAAGAAGCGCGACGACCAGTAAACGCTCATTTCCTCATCCAGTCGCCCCGACGTTGCGCGAAAGTGCCTAACTTCGGGGCGATTTTTTTTGCGATACAGACCCATTTTATCCGCTACATGACCACGTACCTCGACGAAAACAAACAGCGGTTTCTCGACGAACTGCTCCAACTACTCCGCATCCCGTCGGTGTCGGCCGATTCCAAATTCAACCACGACGTCCGGCGGGCGGCTGAGTTTGTCCGCGACAGGCTGGAAGCTGCCGGATTGGACAACGCGGCCCTGCACGAAACACCCGGCCACCCCATCGTGTATGCCGAGAAATTAGTGAACCCTGCTCTCCCGACGGTATTAGTCTACGGCCACTACGACGTGCAGCCCGCCGACCCGTATGAACTCTGGCAGTCGCCCCCCTTCGAGCCGACCATTCGCAACGAGCGGATTTACGCACGGGGTGCCTGCGACGACAAGGGGCAGTTTTATATGCACGTCAAAGCCCTTGAAGCGATGCTGGCCACGGACGGCCTGCCCTGCAACGTGAAGGTGATGATTGAAGGTGAAGAGGAAGTCGGGTCCGATCACCTCGGCGCGTTCGTTATTGAACACCGCGACATGCTTCGCGCCGATGTCATCCTGATTTCTGATACGAGTATTATCTCCAACGAAACCCCATCGCTCGAAACGGGCCTGCGGGGGCTGTCGTACGTGGAAGTGGAGGTCACCGGCCCCAATCGGGATTTGCACTCGGGCGTGTATGGCGGGGGCGTGGCCAACCCGATCAACGTGCTGGCCCGCATGATTGCTTCCCTGCACGACGAGAACGGTCGTATCACCATCCCCGGTTTTTACGACGACGTGGCCGACCTGAGCGACGCTGAACGCGCCGAATTAGCCAAAGCACCGTTCGTGCTGGACGACTACAAGCAGGACCTCGGCATCGCCGACGTGATGGGCGAAACGGGCTACTCGACTAATGAACGCACGTCTATCCGGCCAACGTTGGACGCCAACGGCATCTGGGGCGGCTACACGGGCGAGGGTGCTAAAACGGTGCTGCCCTCGAAAGCATCGGCCAAAATCAGTATGCGCTTAGTGCCCAACCAGACGCCCGACGCCATCACCGAGTTGTTCACGAACCACTTTACGGCCATTGCCCCGGCTGGCGTAACGGTCAGGGTGACGCCCCATCACGGCGGTTTGCCCTACGTGACGCCCGTCGACTCAGTCGAGTTTGAAGCGGCCAGCAAAGCGTTTGAAGACGCCTGGGGCAAGAAGCCCATTCCCACGCGCGGGGGCGGCAGCATTCCCATCGTGGCCCTGTTTGAGCGGGAACTGGGCATCAAATCCATTCTGATGGGCTTCGGTTTAGACACCGATGCACTGCATTCGCCCAACGAAAGCTACGGCCTGTTCAATTTCTACAAAGGCATTGAAACCATCCCGTTCTTCTACAAAAATTACGCCCTCCTGAAGCAGTAAAACAGTACCCGGCACGGTCGCAGACCCGACCGTGCCGGTTCAACCTATTCCCTATTTTATGAAGAAATTGCTGTCTGTTCTGATGCTGATCGGTTTGGCGGGAACATCGACGCTGGCCCAGCAGTCACCGGCCACATCACCCAAAACCACCGCGCCAGCCCCCCGTGTACTGACGCCCTCCGAACAAAAACAGAAAGACAGAGTAGATCGCGAAGTGCAGCGCGACCGTCAGATTCGAGCTGAGTGGGCACAGAAACAACGCGAGTACGAAGCAAGACAGGCCGAAAAAGAGCGACAGAAGCTGGCCAAAAAAGCGGCAAAAGATGCTCCCCCGCCCGTTACCACTGCGCCTGCCCGCACTGCGCCGGTTCAGAAATCCGCTCCCGCGCCAGCCGCCGTTCCGTCCAGTACTTCGCCCGACCCATCCCCGGTAACCACCGTTCCCGCTGCTGCCGAACCAACCCGGCAGGAAAGACGGGAGGAGCGCAGCCGGAAGAAGGCAGTCAAACCCGCCCCGCCAGCGCCTGTCGCAGTTCCCGACATACCCGTACCTGCTCCGGCAGAGACGGCCCCCGCCGTGCGGAAGGCTCCCAAAGCACCAAAGCCCGAACGGGTGAAGCGCGAAAAGCCCGTCAGAATCCGGCGGGTTGATTCTGTTGCGACTGTATCTACTACCGGAAGCGAACCAGCCACTAATCGGCCGGGTCGGGAGTTTTTGCCCAAAGGTCATCTGTTTGAGCCTATCCTGCTCGACCCGCTCGAAGCCCAAACCTACGGCAGCCTGTTACCCGTTTACAACACCGAAGGCAGGCGATACAAGGGCAGTATTGTACCGTTTGCGTTCGGGTTTTCCAAGCCGTTTTTCCGCCGGACTACCGCGCCGGGGCGGTCGCAGGAGTGGGTGCTCGATCTGGCGTCGTTCACGCAGTTCGAAGCCTACCGGGATCAGACCGTAGACAAGGCACGACGCCGGATCATCAATAACGACTACAAAGTCAGTATCATCTACAACGTTCAGCGGGGTGCCAACACCTACCGGTTTCGGGTGTACCACTTGTCCTCGCACCTCGGTGACGATTACATTTTTCGGAATAGTATCACCGCTCCAACGCCCAATGCAGTGAATTATGAACTGTTGGACGTGACCTACAGCCGGTATGTGCAAAACTGGCGGTTGTATGGCGGTGTGGGCTTCGTGTTGCGCAAAGCCGAAGAGCGCAAACTGCTCAGTGCTCAACTGGGGGCGTACTACAAAAAACCATCCGATAGGGCTACTCGTCTGGTCGGTGGAGTCGACGTTAAATTCTGGCAGCAAACCGATTTTCGACCCGGTATTCACGGCGGTGTTGGCGTGGAGTTAGGCCGTACCCGGAACAACCTTACGTTTCTGCTCGAAGGCTATTCCGGGTTTCGGCCCTACAGCCAGTTCGAGAATCAACAGACGTCCTGGATTGGCATAGGGCTGTATTTGAATCCTTTCTGAACCACTCGATGATCCTATCCGCACTCACGGCTATTTCGCCCGTCGACGGTCGCTACCGGCGGCAGGTCGACGCCCTTGCCCCATACTTCTCCGAATTTGGTTTGATTCGTTACCGGGTTCGTGTCGAAATCGAGTATTTTATTGCGCTCTGCGAATGGCCGGTTCCGCAACTGTCCGGCGTTGATCCGGATCAGTTTCCAGCTTTGCGTGCGTTGTATGAGACACTGTCCGAAGCTGATGCCCAGCGCATCAAAGACATCGAAAAGACGACGAACCACGACGTAAAGGCAGTTGAGTATTTCATCAAAGAAAAGCTGAACGGGTCGCCGGTAGAGCCGTTTCTGGAGTTCGTCCACTTCGGGCTGACTTCGCAGGACATTAACAACACCGCCATTCCGCTGTCGTTGAAGGAAGCACTTACCAATGAAATCGTGCCCCTTTATCAGCAGGTACACGAGCGGTTGCAGCAGTTGGCCGTGCAGTGGAACGACGTGCCGATGCTCGCCCGAACGCACGGACAACCCGCGTCGCCCACGCGTTTGGGCAAGGAACTGTCCGTGTTTGTGGAGCGACTCGAGAAGCAGTTGCTGATGTTGGCCGACATCCCAACGGCGGCCAAGTTCGGCGGGGCCACGGGTAATTTCAATGCGCACGTGGTGGCTTATCCCAATGAAAACTGGAAAGCCTTCGGCGATAAATTTGTGCAAAGTCTGGGCATGGTTCGTAGTCAGTTCACGACCCAGATCGAGCACTACGACATGATGGCGGCTACGCTCGATGCGTTCAAACGCCTGAACACGATCCTGATCGACCTCAACCGCGACATCTGGACGTACGTGTCAATGAATTATTTTAAGCAGAAGCTAAAGGAGGGGGAAGTTGGGTCGTCGGCGATGCCGCACAAGGTAAACCCGATTGATTTTGAGAATTCGGAAGGAAATTTGGGCATTGCCAACGCGCTGTTCGAGCATTTATCGGCCAAGCTGCCCATTTCCCGGCTTCAACGCGACCTGACCGACTCAACGGTGTTGCGCAGTCTCGGCGTACCGTTTGCGCACTCGGTCATTGCCTTGTCGTCGCTGCTCAAAGGCCTGAACAAGCTCGAACTGAACCCGGACGCCATCCACGCTGATCTGGAAAACAACTGGGCTGTCGTGGCCGAAGGTATCCAAACCATCCTCCGGCGCGAAGGCTATCCGCAACCCTACGAAGCACTGAAAGCACTAACCCGCACCAACGAAAAAATCACCGAGCAAACCATTCGTCAGTTTATCGACGGATTAGCCGTATCGGACGTGGTGAAAGAAGAGTTGAGCGCAATCACGCCGTTCAGCTATACGGGAATTTAGGTATCACGGACTTACTTTAGTCCGTATCTGTCTACGGACTAAAGTAAGTCCGTGATACCTTACCCCTTCGACAACTCCGTCGACCGAACCTGAGCGGCTTTGATGCCCGCTACCAGCGTATCCGACAGGGCACCGGCTTCAAACGTGCGCAGGGCTGCTTCGGTAGTGCCGCCTTTAGAGGCTACGGCGTTGATGAGTTCGTCCAATGATTTGTCGGCGGTGTTGATGAGGTGATACGCGCCGAGCATCGTTTGCCTGACCAACAGGGCCGACACCGCATCATCGAAGCCCATTTGCTTGCCCGCGTCGATCATGGCCTTCACCACGTAATAAAAGTAAGCCGGGCCGCTGCCGCTGAGAGCCGTCACGGCATCGAGCATCGACTCGTCTTCCAGGAAAATAGAGCGACCGGTGGCGTTGATGAGGTTTTCGACCCGGCGCAAAGCCGCACCATCTACTTCTTTTGCCGCTGTGAAACCGGTAATACCCATGCCCAGCATGGCGGGCGTGTTGGGCATGGCCCTGATGACGAGCGGATGACCTAATTTGGCCTGAATTTGCGCAATCGGTATCCCCGCCATAATCGACAGCACTACCTGATTGGGCTGAATAACTGCCCGCAACGACTCATGGACGCTGTTAAAATCCTGGGGTTTCACCGACAGGATAATCAGGTCGGTCTCCCCGACGCGGCTGCTGATGGTATCGACAACCACGCCCGCTTTCTCTTGTCGCAGCGCAACCGAGCGGTCCGCGCTTTTCTCGATCAGCAGCAGGTTTTCGGCCTTGACCAGATCATACTGGACAAACGATTTGGCGAAGGCCATGCCCATGTTGCCGCAGCCAATAATTGCAATTTTCATCGGGTCAACGCGTGAAATGGTGATTGGTATCCTGACAATGTGGAGCAACAAAAAGGGTCAGGTTCTGAAACCTGACCCCGCAAAACTAATGACTCAACGGCGGCTTATTATTGACCGCTTTTCAAGATTTCTTCTAGTTTCTGCTCCAGCGCGTCGCCACGCAGGTTTTTGGCGATGATTTTTCCTTCTTTGTCCAGCAGAAACGTTTGCGGAATAGCCTGAACGCCATATTGCTGCGCTGCGGTTGACTGCCAGAATTTGAGGTCCGATACGTGCGTCCACGGTAGGTTGTCATTGCGGATAGCCCGCTGCCACTCGACTTTCGTTCGGTCCAGCGAAACGCCATAAATCGTGAAACCTTTGTCTTTGTACTTGTTGTACATGCGGACGACGTTGGGGTTTTCGGCCCGGCAGGGACCGCACCACGACGCCCAGAAATCGACCAAAACGTATTTTCCGCGCAGCGACGACAGCGCAACGGCGTTGCCGGTGGTGTCGCTGAGGGATATTTCGGGAGCCGCCGAGCCAACCATCACGCCCTTGATGCGGGCTACGCGGCCAATCAGCGATTTGGCGTGCGGGCTGTTCGGGTTCTCTTTTTGAAAGCGTTGGGCGAGTACGTCATACGTGTCGAGGTCAGTCTCGATGTTGATAAAGTTCAGCGCGAACAGCGATACCAACGACGTTCCCATTTCGGGCAGCATGGACTTTACCTTGTCGACTACCTCGCGCTCGGCGGCCGTATATTCCTGCTCGATCTGCGCAACGCGTTTGCTGTCTTTTTTCTCGGTAGCCGTGGCAACCTGTTTGTTCCAGTTGGCTACGCGGGTTTCCATGTCGGTGCGCAGGGTCATCAGCTTGCCATAATAGTCCATGTTTTTGGAGCCGGTGACCGTTGCTTTGCCCACCTGACCCGTTTTGGCGTCCATTTTGTAGCCATCAGCCATTACGTTCAGCGTTTCGCCCCCTTCAATGAGCAGGGCCACTTTTTGCCCACCGCCCACGTTGAGCACGAACACTTCGCCCCCGTCAATCACCTTGCTTGTCAGCGCGAAGGTGTTACCAACTCCTACTTTTGTCGAGTCGAGTTTGCGGGTTGGCTGCGAGTTGGCTTCCAAATAAACGAAGCTGCCCGGCGTGGTTTTTTCGATCTTGCCCGTCACTGTAAACGGCTTGGTAGACTGGGCATTCACGGCAAAACCGGCACTCAACATGCTGGCTATGCAGATAAATAAGTTGCGTATCATATCGTCTCTAACTGCTTCGTTACTAACTGATTCACCAACTTGGGATCAGCCGATCCTTTCGACTTTTTCATTACTTCACCCACGAACATACCCAGCAGGTTTTTTTTGCCCTTTCGGTACTGTTCCACTTTGTCGGGCCAAGCCGTCAGCACGTCTTCTACCAACGTTTGCAGTACGTCGGTATTGCGGTTCTGGATCAGGCCGTTCGCCGTGGCTAACTCAGCGGGCGA
>JAYTAC010000710.1:0-2806 GCA_043737755.1 Spirosoma sp. | reverse complement strand
AAAATGCCGTGTAGGTCAACTGACCGGCACCCTTGCGCCCACGCGGTAAGTTGCCATATGGGAAAAACGTGAGGATTGTGCCGGGAGAACCAGTTTCGTTGCCGTAGTACAAATGATACACGTCTGGGGCGTCAAAATTTATGGTCTTTTTAACCAGCCGAAGTCCCAAAATACTCGTGTAATAGTCAACGTTCTGTTGCGTGTCGCCCGCCATCGTCGTAACGTGGTGCAGGCCGTTTATGAGCGTTTCCATGCGGTTAGTAAGTGATTACCAGTTAGAATTGTTCGTCACATTGTCGTATTTGATGTATATACATTTAATTTTATTGAATTGTTCAGACATGAAAAAGCCCGGCTGTTTTTCAGCTGGGCTTTCTTGTACGGGCGGCTTCAGCCGCCCACACAGGAACTATCATATGGCGGCTTCAGCCGCCCGTAAAGGCACTATTCCTTCAAAAACGGATAATCTGCCTGCATGTACACGTCCTTGTAAGCTTCCTCAACAGGTGGGTACGGTGATTCTTCCGCGAACTTCACCGACTCGTCAACGATACCTTTGATCTTTTGGTCGATAGCCGTTAAGTCGTCCTCACTCGCAATACCCTGCTTCAGAATCCGGCTTTTGATGAGTTCGATTGGGTCGCGCTGCTTATACTGCTCCACCTCGTCTTTGGAGCGGTATTTCTGTGGGTCCGACATGGAGTGACCCCGATAGCGGTAGGTGCGAAATTCCAGAAACGTGGGGCCGTTGCCCGCGCGGGCACGTTCGGCGGCACGACCAACGGCTTCGTGGACGGCTTCGACATCCATCGCGTCGACCGGCTCGGCAGGCATATCGTATGATTCACCGAGGGTGTACAGTTCCGTTACGTTCGAGGTACGGGCTACCGACGTTCCCATCGCGTAGCCGTTGTTTTCGACCACGAAAATGACGGGTAGTTTCCAGAGCATCGCCATATTAAAGGCTTCGTGCAATGCCCCCTGACGCACAGCCCCGTCGCCCATAAAGCAAATGCAGACGTTGCCGGTTTTGTTGTATTTCTCGGCGAAAGCAATGCCCGCGCCCATCGGAATCTGAGCACCCACAATGCCGTGACCGCCCATGAAGTTCACCGACTTATCGAAGATGTGCATCGAGCCGCCTTTGCCTTTGGACGAGCCGGTTTGCTTGGCAAACAACTCAGCCATGACGGCCTTGGGGTCAGAACCGAGAGCGAGTGGAATGCCGTGGTCGCGGTAGGCCGTGATCCACTTATCGTCCTTGGTAAGTGCTGAACAGGAACCCGACGAACCGGCTTCCTGACCTATGTAGAGGTGACAGAAACCCCGGATTTTCTGCTGTCCGTAGAGTTGGCCCGCTTTCTCCTCGAATTTGCGCTGCAACTGCATCGACTCGTACCAGTACATATAACGCTCGGCCGGGTGCCGGGCTTTGGGTGCAACGGCCGACTGGCCTGCCGGGCTACCATTCTGTTTTGTTTTCTCTTTGACGGTTGCCATAGGAAATGAATTCTGTGAAATAAGCAGACGCTATGATTAGCCAACCCCGTGGTTTATCTACCTAACAAAGCGACTGTATCTTTGTTGCCAATGTTAATTGTGACCCGGTTTGAGCCGTTAACAACTGCGAAATTACGGAATCTCGCCTTACTCACCATGTATGCACCTCGAAAAGCTGAGCCTGACCAATTTCAAAAATTATGAAGATGTGCGATATGCTTTCGGGCGGCAGGTGAACGTGATCGTCGGACCAAACGGCAGCGGAAAAACCAACCTGTTGGACGCCATTTACTTTCTGGCACTCAGCAAAAGTGCGTTTCAGAGTCAGGACGCGCTCAGCATTCTGCACGATTCGGATTACTTCATCATCGACGGCGTTTTCGAGGAACAAGACGACCGTAACGTCCAGGTGACGATCAGCCTGCAGCGTGGTCAGCGGAAGGTACTCATGGCCGACAAAAAGCCCTACGAGCGCATCAGTGACCACATCGGTCGCTTTCCGGTCGTGCTGATTGCCCCGAACGATACCGACCTTGTGCGCGAACACAGCGAAGACCGGCGGCACTTCTTCGACGGGGTTCTCTCTCAGCTCGACCCCGACTACCTGCGTAACTACCTCATGTATCAGCAGGTGCTCAAACAGCGGAACAGCCTGCTCAAACTCTTTGCCGAGCCGGGGCGCCGAACCGGAAATCAGGTTGACAACGATATGCTCGACACCTACGATGAGCCACTGCTGGAGTTGGGCCAGAAAATTCACGACCGACGGAAGCAATTCGTTGAGGAGTATCTCCCCGATCTTCGGTCGCATTACGCCTACCTGAGCGGGGAGCGCGAAACCGTCAGCATCGTTTATGAGTCGGAGGTGAGCAACCCCGATTTTGCGGGGGAGTTCCGGCACTTTCGTCGGCGCGACACGGTGCTGCAACGCACAACGATGGGTATTCACAAAGACGACTACAACTTCCTGATTCTGAGCACCCGCGCCGACGACGGGCAGTCCGCTGAGCCGGTGCCGCTGAAAAAATTCGGTTCGCAGGGCCAGCAGAAAACGTTCGTGATCGCCCTTAAATTAGCTCAGTTCGACCATCTGGAAGCGCGAAAAGGTGTGAAACCAATCCTGCTGTTAGACGATATCTTCGACAAATTAGACGACCGACGCATCGGCAAACTCATTCAGCAGATGGACGAAGGGGTTTTCGGTCAACTCTTTATTACGGACGCCCGGCCGGAGCGCACCCGCGAACTGCTCAAAAACGTACAGGCTGATGTGCGCTTCTTTGAGATCAGCAACTGAGATGTCTGC
>JAYTAC010000709.1:0-6912 GCA_043737755.1 Spirosoma sp. | reverse complement strand
TGTGGAGTTTTGAGGGAAACGACGGTGGATCATCATCAAATAACCTCATTGCGCTCTCATCGGTCAGCTATAACGGGGTAAATAAATTAGCCGTAAATCCGTACACGGCGGGGTTTAACGGATTGGGTGTCAACGTGCAAAACTGGTCGACTTCTGTGTGCAACAATACAGAGTATGTCGAGTTCGCAGCGCAACCCACCGGCACGGCTAAGCTTACCCTAACGACGCTGACGTTCGCATTTGCCCGCTCAACGGCGGGGCCGCAGCAGCTTACCGTCCGGTCGAGCGTGGATGGTTTCGGAGCCGATATTTATTCGAGGGGGGTCTCCGAATCGTACCAGATAGCCACGATTGCATTTAGTAATTCGGGATATATTGAACGGACCAATCCCATCACGTTTCGTATCTACGCCTGCAATCCAACGGCCGGGGGCGGGACGCTTAAATTAGATGAGGTTCAGCTTAATGGTTCCTCACTCCCCGTCACGCTCCTTTCGTTCACGGCCAAACCCGAAGGCGACCGCGTTCAATTGGCCTGGGCAACCACGTCCGAGCGCGACGCCGACCGTTTCGTGGTCGAACGCAGCGCGGACCTGCGCGAATACGTGTCGGTAGGTGAGGTAGCCGCCAAAGGCACGACCGATGCGCGTCAGTACTACGGCCTGACTGATACGAATCCACTGCCCGGCAACAATTACTACCGGCTGCGGCAAATCGACCGTGATGGCACGGCTTACACGTTTAAACCCGTATCGGCAGTGATAGAAGCAAGTGATGTAGTGGTCGCTGTGTATCCCAATCCGGCTGACCCCGCACGAATTCACCTGCGGCTCTGGAACGCCAACGACGCTATTGTTCAATTAATGACGATGACGGGTCAGTCCATTGACAGTCGGGTGGAACGTCAGTCCGGCGACGCTGATCTGATTCCGTCGCATCCGTTAACAGCGGGCGTTTATCTAATTGAGGTGCAGATTGAGGGGAGAAAATTGGTGCGTAAGGTGGTGGTTCGGTGAGTATCCAATCACCCCACCCCCGGCCCCTCCCCTTAAAGAAAGGGGAGGGGTGCATCCTTAGCCAGTTCCTCACCCCTCCCCTTCCTTCAAGGGGTAGGGGTCGGGGACGGTCGGCCGCTGCCGTGGAGTATTTCTTTACACCAACTCCCGCTCCTCCTCCACCACTTTCTTCAATTCCACTTTCGGCGGCAGTAGTTTGTACACCACCGGGGTCACGATCCGGGACAGTAATGTACTCGAAATCAGTCCGCCGATGAGCACCCAGGCTAATGGTGAATAAAGTGGATTGTTCTCGGTGGCTAATGGCAGCAGTCCGCCGATGGCCGTCAGCGAAGTCAGCACGATGGGCACGAACCGGACCTCGCCCGCTTCCTTGATGGCTTCGACCAACGGCATTCCCTGCTCACGCAACTGATTCGTGAAATCGACCAACAGGATCGAATTTTTGACCTCGATACCGATCAGGGCAATCAGCCCGATGATGGCCACGAACGAGAACGGGTTGCCCGTCAGCAGTAAAGCCGCAATAGCCCCGATGATGCCCAGCGGAATTACCGACAGCACAATCAGTGTGCTTTTCAGGGTGCCGAACTCCAGAATCAGCACGGCCATGAACCCGAAAACGGTGATCAAAATAATTGTGCCCAACCCCCCGAACGACTGCTCGCGGCTCTCCAATTCACCAGCCGCCTGAAAGCGAAACCCGGCCGGAAATTGCATCATGTCTAATTTCTTCAGCACGTCCTGATAAATATTATCGACCAAATAGCCCGTCTTCACGAAGCCCGTCACGCTTACGTACCGGTCTTTGTCGTAGTGTCGGATGAGATTCGTGCCGGTCTCGAATTCAATATCAGCCACCTGACGCAGCGGCACGGCTCCCCCCGTCACGGTGTTGACATACAGGTTGTTGAATGCGGATTGGTCGGTAATCCGGCCTTTGGCTTGTCCATTTACGGCCGTAGTGACGCTGATGGTGTAGTCGTCCTCATCATTGGGTGCTTTGAAGGTGCCGATGTTCAGGCCCGCCACGGCTAACCGGATGGTGCGGTTGATGTCGGCGATGGACAGACCCAGCAGTCCGGCTTTCTCCTTGTTTACCCGGATGCGAAGATCGGTTTTGCGGGTCGCTAATGGGTTATTCACGTAAATCAGGCCGGGCGTTTGCTTCAGGATCGTTTCGACGCGGGACGCCACCGCCCGTAGCGTGTCTAAGTTCTCGCCGAAAACCCGAATGGCTACCGGAGCTTCCTGCGCCGGGCCTTGCTCAAAATCTTTCACTTCGATGCGGGCATTGGGGTAGAGCGCGAACCGGTCGCGGTATTTGTCGATCAGGGCGCGTTTCCCGGCGGGTTCAACGTCGGTAAGCTGCACGAAAAACTGCGAGAAATTAGCCGATTCGTTCCGCTGTACGACGTTGTAATAAATGCGGGGGTTACCCTTACCGACGTTCGTGGTGAAGTGCCGGATGGCCGGATCACGCTTTAGCTGACTCTCCACGTAGCGGGCCACGCGGTTGGTTTCGCTGAGGCTGCTGCCGTCGGGTGTTTCGATGTTGATCAGAAACTGGGGCTTCTCCGATGCCGGGAACAGCCCGAACCCCACCCGACCCGCTAATGACAGTGCTCCGCCAAAAATGGCCAACGCCACCAGCAGCGTGACCACCGGACGTTGCAGAGCCACATTGAGCAACCGGCTGTAGGACCCGCTGATGAGCCGCTTCAGTGCCCGCATAAACACGTTACCTTCGGGGTTGTGCGGGGTTTTTAGGATGCGGCTCGACAGAAACGGGACGATGGTGAGCGACACTACGAGCGACGCCAGCACCGTGGTGATAACCGCCATTGGCAGCGACCGGATGAAGTCGCCGGAGCCTTCGGGCAGGAACAGCAACGGCAGAAACGCCAGAATCAGCAGCGTCGTGCAGCCAATCACGGCCAGCGTAATCTGGTTGGTGGCCTTGATGGCCGCGTCCTTTCGGGAATAGCCTTCGCGCAGGTATCGCTCGATGTTCTCGACCACGACAATACTATCGTCGACCAAGATACCCAGCGCAACGATCAACCCGACGATGCTCAACTGATTGATACTGAAGCCAAACGCGTTCAGTAACGTCAGCCCGATGGCCAACGACAGCGGAATGGAGATCATCACGACAATGGCCGCCCGCAGACCCAGCGGCAGCAGCGTGAGCGAAACCAGCAGAATAGCAATGGCGAAGTCTTTGGCGAAACGGTCCAAGCGTCTGCCCACGCTGGCGGCCTGATCGAAACTCTTGACCAACTTGATGTGGGGCGGCAACGTCTTGCTGAACGCTTCGATGACCGGGTTGACCTGCTTGCCAACCTTGTCGATGTTCTCGCCGAGTTTCTGACTCGCCGTCACCAGCACCGCCCGGCGACCGTCTAAGCGGGTGATGTGGGTTTCGTCTTCGAGGTTGAAACTGACGTCGGCAATGTCGCGTAGGTGAATGATTTTCTGACCGTTGCTGGCTACGATTGTGTTCCTGATCTCGTCTAATGACTGATAATCACCGGCGGTTTTGACGTTGAATTTGCGCGCGCCCACCTGAACACTGCCGCCCGGAATAGTGGCATTCTCGGCCTGCAACGCCCCCACGACACGGTTGGTGGGTATGCCTTCCTGAGCCATTTTGTCGATATTGAGCGACACCCGCACGATTCCCGCCGGGTAGCCCCAGTCTTCCACGTTCTTCAGGCTTGTGATCTTCTCCAAGCGTTTCGTCAGTTCGTCGGCGTAGTGGCCGAGTTCCTTATCTGACGCCACCTCCGACTGCAGTGCCACCTGCACAATGTTGACGTCGGAAGGTGAGAACTTACGAATTTCAATGCTGAATACATCAGCAGGCAGTTCGGATCGAAGGGCGTTCACTTCCCGTACCATTTCCTGATACTTTTTGTCAGGGTCCTGGCTGTATTCGTACTCGACTCGGAACACGGCTAATCCATCGTCCACGCTCGTGATCACATGCTTGATATTATCGAGTTCGTTGAATCGTTTCTCGGCCGGGTCAACGACTAATTCTTCCATGTCGAGGGCGTCGGTGCCGGGGTAAACGACCACCACGGCGTATTGCGGAGCCGTAAATTCGGGGTCTTCGCCCCTTGGCATGGTCAGCAGAGAATTGATGCCGAGCGCGGCCACGCCGAGAAACAGCACCAACATAAACTGCCAGTTTTTGACGGAAAATTGGGCGAGATTCATACCTGGAAGTAGTGTTTTGTGTTAGAGAATAAAGACGCATAGTTCAGAGACTTATTGACGCATGGAAACACTCATAATCACCATTCGCAGCGAAGCCAAACGAGGCCAAATCGAGCAAATGTTGCGCAATACGGAAGGGGTTGACGACGTAAAGTATGTTCGCAGTGCTGATGAGGTAAGTGCTATGGCTCAGCCAGCATTGGCCGAAGGATGGAATAGTCCCGAGGACCAACGCTGGGATTCGCTGTTATGACGGCACTTAGTCCGGCGTCAACTTAGTTAACCCGTTACTCATTTTACGACCACCACTGACTCCTCGGTCAAAAACGCTGATCCTGCCGTTACAACCTGCTTTACTCCTGACAAACCGTTAGTCAGCAGTACTTTGTCGCCGTCTAAGTAGCCAATCTGAACGGGTATCTTTTTGACCTTCCTCTGATCATTAGCTACGACGTACACAAACCCGTTCTGGCCGTTTCCTTCCACGATGGCTTCCACCGGTACGACTACGTAGCTGCGGCTCCGGGCGGGCACGAGTGTGACGTTGGCAAACAGGCCGGGTGCGAATTTTGCCGTGCCTGGATTGACTTTCACTTCCACCTCATACAGTTTATTGACCGGATCGGCGGCCTGGGCTAATTCGCTGATGGTGCCGCCAAACGTTTGGTCGGGGTAAGCGTCGAGCCGGACGGTGGCGCGGTTGCCGGGTTGGAGTCGTGCCCAGTCTTTGTCCGAAACCCCCACCCGCACGACCCAGTCGGCCCGGTGGTTGCCCGAAATCAGGTAGACCGACGCCCCGGCCGCGACGTACTCGCCTGCGTTGGTAACCTTGCGCGTAACGGTCCCATCGACCGACGCCCGAATCTGAGCGTAATTGCGGTTGAACTGCGCAATGGTCAGGCCCTGCTTCGACACGCTTTGACCGGTGGTGGCGTTCTGGAGTTGTTCGAGCGTGGCGGCTGTGTCGGCGTACAGGCTTTTGACCCGGCTCAAGTCGCGTTCCGCTTTTTCGTTGGCCAATTGTGCCTGACTAACCTGCGCGTCGATTTCGGTCAGGTCGAGTGTGGCCAACAGTTGCCCTTTACGAACCGTCTGGCCTTCGTCTACAAACATTTTGTTGATGATGCCGCCGACTTTGAACGATAGCTGAGCTTCCTCCGCCGACGATACCAACCCTGATGCTACTACCGGTTCGGCCCGCACAACCGACGTAACAGTGGTGAGTTTGACGGGTACGACGGATTCGTCAACGGCAACGGCAACGTTTTCGGTCTCGGTTGCACCGGCTGGTTGTTGGGCTTCATTGCCGCACGCCCAAAGCGTAACAATGAGCAGGAAAGAAAAGAGAATGGATATCGTTTTCATGGAGCAGATGTAATCAGAGTTGTTTAATACTTAAATATGGCTGTTTAGACTACTTCACCGCCACCGCCCGGTCCAGCGCGGCCCGTTTTACGAGTACGTCGGTGCGGGCGAGGGAGTGCTGAAGCTGGGCCGTCAGGCGGTCGTTCTGGTAGCGCAGAAATTCGATGAGCAGGGCCTGCCCGTTCCGGTATTTGCTGTCGATGATCCGAAACGTGGCGTCGGCGTTGACGATGCCGCTCTGCGTGGCGACAAGGCTTTCGTTGGCCGCGTCGAGGTCGTAGTACGCCTGCAACACCTGCAACTGAATCTGCCGCTGCACGTCCTGAAGGCGCGTTTGGAGGGCGTCGGTCTGGATTTTGGCCTGCTGAATCTTCGACCGTTTTTCGTAGCCCCCGAAAATATTCCACTGCAAACCCACCTGCGCCACGGCATACGCCTGATTGCGAAACGTGTAGCCAAACCCCTGAAAACCAGCGTTGCCGCCGATGTACAGGTTTGGAATGGTGGCGTTGGCTTCGTTGAGCCGCACCGCTGTTCGGGCCGCCCGCAGCGAACCGTCCAACTGCGCTAATTCCTGCCGCCCGCGCAGGGCCGTTTGCTGCAAATCGGGCAGGTTTTCGGGGGCTTCGGGCAGGATTTTGGTGAGCGACGAATCGACCGCTACGGGAGCCGTCAGGTCACGGTTGACGAGGAAATTGAGATAAGCGCGGGCCGACTCGCGGTTCTTTCCGGCCGTAGCCAATTGCTGATCGACTTTGCTGATTTCGTAACGGGCCGAGGTCAGCACCTCCTTCGTCGCCACATTATTATTCACTAACTTTTCGTTTAGCCGGGCTAATTCGGTCAGCACCGACCGGGCATTGTCGATGATTCGGACGGCGTCGAGCGATTGCAGATACTGGAAGTAGGCCGTAGCGATGGAATAGCGCAGTTCGTTTTCGATGACGCGTTTGCGGGCTTCCTGCGCGGATATCAATTCTTTCTGAATGAGGTAGTTATATTGAACGTCGGTGTTAAAAAGTGCATACTGAACCGTAATCTTGGTATCGTGAAAGTTGTTGGGAGCTAATAGCTCGTTCACGTTCGGAATATTGGTGGGAAAACGGTCCGCACCAGTCAGCGTATTAAGTGCTTTGTAGGCCGGGTTCAGCAAATCGCCCACCGGAAACTGAAGCCGACGCCCGCCAGCCGCTACCGAATACGTTGGGTTGAAGGCCACGCGCGGATAGAACAGCGACCGCGCCTGATTGAGCGACTCCGTCACGCGGTTGATGTCGAGCGATTCCTGCCGCAGACCGAGGTTGTT
>JAYTAC010000708.1:0-2815 GCA_043737755.1 Spirosoma sp. | reverse complement strand
TGAATCGGCGCAGCGGCAAAAAAAGCCCGAACCGTTTTGGCCGCAAACTGAGGCCCATTGTCACTCCGAACGCGGACCAGCCCGTGTTGCTCGACAGGGATACCTTTCAGTAAGTCTTGCCACAGTGCTTTTACATCGTGCTGACGAATACTTCGCGGAAGCAAATACGCTTTGAGTTGACGCGTGAATATATCGATCACACGCAGACAAGGCACCGCACCGATTTCTATGGGTTATGCAAAGGTTAGCGTATAATTTTTGTCATATTTTTCACCCCGACGAACCACGGCGCAAACCCGATGAATCAGCTTATTGCGAACCGCATTCAGAACCAGCATCGTGTGCTTGCCCTCGCTCAGTTTACGCCGGTAATAATCCTGAAGATCCCCCTTCATCTGGATGGCCGACATCGCCCCCATGTGGATTAAGGATTTGAGCCGTTTGCGGGCCTGATGACTTACCCTCGTTTTGCCGGCAGCGGCCGTCCGTCCGGATGCTACTGCCCGAACGGTACTCAAAGGGGGCAACCCCGGCGTGACAAGCCAGCTTTTTAGGGTCGCTAATGGTCTGCATCTCATTGGTAGTGATCAACAGTTCGGTCGCGATCACAGGGCCAATACCGGGCACTGAAACCATCAGATCAAACAACTCTTTCAGCCGGGCGTCGGTCTCAATGAGCTCAGTAATCTGCAATTCAACGGCTTTTTGTTCTTCTTTAAGGGCTAAGAGGGACTTTTTGACGTGGCCCTTGAGGGTCTTTTGCAGGGTCTTGCTGACAAACGTTTCCTGCTCGGCCACTGGAACAGATAACAGATTATAGGCTTGATTGAGCCGTTGACGGGTTGCGCTCAGAAAGGCTAATGTCTGAATAACCTTGCGTGGCGGCTCCCACAGGCGTATTTGGTCACCAAAGCGGTAGGCATACTGAGCGATTCGTTGGGCATCGACTTTATCGGTTTTGCCCCGTTGCATGCCCCCGGCCTGTTTAATCTGCAAGGAGGATTCGAGCCAAACGGCGAGTTTTGACTCGTAAAGCAGATTCAGCAGATGGGCGTTATAGATGCCCGTATGCTCCATGCAGAAGACGGCCTGTTTGGGATTCCAGCCAGGCAGGGCCTTCAACTCCACCAAAGCGGCCTTGATGCCCGCGAGTGTGTTGGGCGTGTGAGTGCTGAGTTGCAAACCCTGTTGAGTGTAGACGGCCCAATCGAGGGTGTCTTTGGCGATGTCAATGCCAATGAAATAGCGAAAGTCCATGATGCTGTTTAGTTTTGAGTGGTAGTCAACAACTTGCTTCTACTCGACCGGCAGCGGCCGACCGCCTTTCATGGGCCATCAACCCTCATTTCTATCCGAGTCTGGGCAAATTAAACAGAGTGGGGACTGAATCGGTGCTTAGGTCTGAGGCCTGGGCGGCCCGGTAGCGTACCCCACTCTGGTTGACTGCTGGCAAGCTACTACATCTTAGAATCTTACCAGCCCACAAACCTAAAGGGCGGCCCGGCACCAAGCATCGGTGATCCAGCCGCTAACTTGAATTTCAGCCGTTTTCAACAAAGCCAGTAGCTGCCTAAAAGTGGCATGAGTACGGCGGCCAAAGATAAAGGCTACGACTTCATCATTGATCGCATTTTCCACCCGCGGCAGCGGCCGACCGTCACAGCCAGCGAGGCTGCCCTTTACTGCCTACATATGACCACATCTCATCCACTTTTAGCTTAATTGTCACCCCTTTATGAGCATACTTGGGATTGACCTGAATGACTTGGTCGTTTTTTTTAAGCTGACTACTAACCGTGTTTCGGCTGATCTTGAGCACACGAGCCGTATCCCGCACCCCCGCCCCGTTAATGGCCATTTGTATCAACTGAAGTTGAACGGCCGGATCACAAGCTTTGTGGGTGTAAACAGCCACGAACGTGCGCTGACAATCTCCACAGCAATAGCGTTGGGTACCCCTACGTGTCTTTCCAAAACGCTGAACCCGTTGAGTCAGGCCACAATGCTTGCAAGCAACTGCTTCTAAAACCATGCACAAAGATACCTACTTCAACACCATTGGGCCACTACCCCTATATTTCAAGGATGAAGCCGCACACGTATATTCTGGCTGCCTTACAACGGCTTCCGTCATGTAATGTTTGCTTTCTTCTCTTCCCAATTCAATTTTTTGATATAGGTCAAAGTATTCTGACCCTCGCCACTTTCCGTCATTATCGGCAACAGGAAATATAAACACCTTAGGTGTTCCTTTAGCCGCATCGGCAAAGCCTAGTTCCCAAGGCATCCATTTTGAATCAAGTGCGTTATTAGGGTTGTTGCAACGGGGTAATTTTGTGACATGAAACTCTCCCTCGCCGACCTACGCACGGACCGCTACTGGCGTTCGGCCACCGGTTTAGACCAACCACGCTTTCGTAAGTTGCTAATCCTGATGCCTGTGGCTTATGAGCAAGTTTATGGGCAATCTATTCAATAACGCCAGCGGGAGTGCCCCGACGAACCGGCGTTAAGCACCTACGAGGACTTGCTCTTATTTACCCTATTCTCGTTGAAGTCAGGGCTTTCCTTCGATTTACCGGGCTTTACCACCGGCATGGATGGCTCCACCGCTAAACGCAATCATGACATTGGCTTGCTCATCATCAAGACCGCCCTGAGCCAATCTGGCCACCTGCCCAAGACCCACTTTGACAACGCCGGGAGCTTCAAGGCCTGCTTCAAAGACAAAGGACCTGTGCTCATTGATGCCACTGAACAGCGAACACAACGGCCTGCCGATGACGACTACCAGCAGGGCATGTATAGTGGTAAA
>JAYTAC010000707.1:0-2818 GCA_043737755.1 Spirosoma sp. | reverse complement strand
TCATTGAATTAGCCTTGTTGGCTTCGGCGAATTTCTGTTTGCTGGATTCGTTGTTCTCGTTGATTGTCTTGCTCAACTTCACCAACTGCCCGGCCAGCGTGTTGATTTGACCCTGCATTTTCTCGCGTTTCTCACGTAAATCCTCGACGTAGATTTTCATGATGGCGATGGGGTTCAGTTGAATCACCGTACCCGTCAGGCTGCGCATGAGCGATTTAAACAAAAAGAACACCGCCGTTCGCACGTCGCGGCTGGTGAACAGAAATATCAGAACGCCGAGCGCACCCAGCAGCAGCGACAGTTGGAGAATATTGGACGTAGCCTGGATGAGAAATTCGAGAACCCGGTTAAAATAGACCAGTCCGAAACCGGCCACACCAGCCAGCACAATCATGCCGAGAACACCCTCGGGGCGGCTCCAGAACGAACGCTTCTCTACGTTCGTGCTGCCGCCAATCTGGGAAAAATCAGGAGTAGCCATTTGAAAGAGTTGTAAAGTTGTGAAGTTGTAGAGTGCTGGGTCGGATCGAGTGGTAGTGGTGCCGGTGAGAACCGGGACTCTACAACTTTATAACCTTACGACTTTATAACTTCATTTTAGATACTGCGTGATTTTGGCAATGTCGCCTTTGATTTGATCGGTGAAATGCGCGAAGGTGGCGTCGTAATTCTGCCGGTTCTGCGTTATTTTCGCGCTCTGCTCGGTAATCTCGCCATTGGTAGCCGTCAGCCGGTTAGCGTTCGTGTCGATCTGTTGCTGGATGGCGAGCAGCTGTTTGGCGAGACTTTCGTTCTCGGTCTGCAATCGTTTCTGTTCGTTCTGTAACCCGCCGACCCGCTCGGCAACGGCCGCTTCGACGCTCTTGCCGAAGGCGTCGCGGTCTTTGCTCAGAGCGGTTACGTATTGGTTAGCCGTGCTCGTGATTGTCGATATGTCGGTCGTTCCGGCAAGTGCTTTAAAACTGGCCCAGGCCGCCTGATATTGCTTGTCTTCGGTTAGGCCAAGATTAGCCAAACTGCGCAGCGTCTCGCGGAACTCGAAATAATCCGGGCCGGACGGGTTGTTCTGCGCCAGTACATCGGCAAAATGCTGGGCAAACTTTGGGTCGATGGTGCCGGAACCGGTGCCGACCAGTGCCGGATTGGACACCGGAACACCGGCCGCCGGAACATTGACCGGCGGGCGCGGCACCGCAGACGCTGGCGAACCAACCGCCGGTGTTCCGGCGACCGACGTGCCAGCAGCCCCGGTTTTGTCATCGCTGATGAAGAAGCCCAGAATTTTGCGGCCAAAGGATTGATCGGAATCGGGCATGGGCATCATAGCGTTGGTGAAAGGCTGAACAATGTTACGAGGTTCGGGCCAAACCCGCAATATTCGTTTTGGCCGAGCGGTCGTTTTCAGTTATTAGTGAACAGTTTTCAGTTATCAGCGAACAGTTGTCATCGACGAACGGGGCAGGGGCCGTTCTGCCGACGTTCGCTGACTGCCTATTGCTGACCCCCCGGATCAAGTCTATTCGAGGCAATAGTTTCTCTTCGTTCATCACCGTCAGATACGAAGACGGTTCCGGGAAACGAATTGTCAGCGAAGAGATATGGGGCTTTATTGAAAAAGAAATGATGTGCCGCCGAGTCAGAAAAAATTTCCTCGCGATTGTCAGCCGAGCAGATTTAGCAGAATACACCAGTATGCCCATTCCACAGTATGATGTTGTCACGAAAGCTACGATTTGCAGAAATGGTCTCCGTTATTTCAGTAAATCGTTGGGTAGCAAGCTGTATCCAACGGCGAAGGGTGCTTTGACGAGCGATTGATCCATTTGATATATGTGCCGGTTGGCAGTTGCGGTCAGTGCCCCCGTGCCGTTCACCTCCCATGACCGTCATTCCTGTTCATCGAAAAGCCGCGCTCAACTTCTGCTGGCGCGGCTTTCTGGTGCGGTCGATACTACTGCACGTCAGTCAATGTTATTGGGGTGCAGGCAGCTCTGCCAGTAATCAACAATGAGTCGAATCTGCTCCTGAAGGCCGGTATACTGAGAGGATTTCTTATAAAAACCCTGCACCGACTCCTGATAAGCAATCTCGATGGATTGGGCATTGGACGATGTGGTAAGAAAAATAAAGGGAATAGCCTTCTCACGCAAATAATCGCTTTCGTTGATCCGCTGACGGAGTTCCAGCCCGTTCATGATGGGCATGTTAATGTCGCACAGAATCAGAAAAGGCTGTTCGGTCGTCTTCTCAAAGTAGTCGAGGGCGAGTTGACCATTGGCAAAAAAGCGAATTTTATTGGGAAGCTGCTGGGCTTTCAGAGCCTTTTCAATCAGAAACTGGTCGTCTTCATCGTCTTCAATTAAAACGATAGGTCCTTTTTTTGACATGGTCGACAAACAATAGTAGCGAGTGTAAAACAGGGTAGTTCAGTTCATTTTCCAACGAGAAAGACGTCCGTTAACGTTCACCGCACTGCTGTTGCTCCTGGCCGGGTGGTATTTGAGCAAGTGATGGTTACCATGTGAAGTGACGGTTTGTCGTTATTTTCCCCACCCGGCCGGGTTCTGCCGCCAGGCTGCCAGCGAGGTCAGGGTCTCGGCCGATACGTAGTTGAGTGTTTGGGCTTCGGCGAGCAGGGCGTCGTAGTTGCTCAGGCACACCAATGGCACGTCCCGGTCCCGAAAGTTCTGATCGGCTATCGCAAAGCCATACGTGAAAATCGCGGCCATGCCCAGCACGTCGGCCCCGGCTGCCCGCAGTGCATCGACCACCTTGAGCGAACTGCCGCCGGTCGAGATCAGGTCTTCAATGACCACAA
>JAYTAC010000706.1:0-2822 GCA_043737755.1 Spirosoma sp. | reverse complement strand
CCATCAATTTCCCCCGTCATGCTGCTCGACATCGACGGCGACGTGGCCGGGCCGCGAACGGCCAAAATTACCCGCGAAATTGAAGGTGGCAAAGAAAGTTTGGAAGCCAGACTACCGCTCGTGCTGGGTTGTCAGGAGCCGATTGCCGAATGGAAAATCCCCAACATGCGCGGCATCATGACCGCCCGCACCAAGCCGCTGAGAATTGTGCAGCCAACCGGCACTGATACGCTCACCGCCATTGGGAGATACGAACTCCCGGCCCCGCGCGGAGCCGTGAAAATGATCAAAGCCGAAGACGCCGAAACGCTGATTCACCTCCTCCGCACCGAAGCGAAAATAATCTAACCGGCTGTCAGTGAACAGTCATCAGTTAACAATGATACTTGACACTGATAAATGTTCACCGATAACTGTTCATTGTTAATTGATCACTGAATTATGTCCGTTCTCATATTTGCCGAATTAGACGAGGGTAAACTCAAAAAATCATCGCAGGAAGCTATTTTCTACGGTGCACAAGTCGCCGGTATGCTCGGTACGTCGGCCACGGCTATCGTGTTCGGCGCGGCCGACGACGGCGAACTGGCACAGGCCGGTCGCTTCGGGGCATCGAAAGTGCTCCACGCCACCGACGCGAAACTCACTGAGCCGAACGGTATGGCCTACGCCACGGTGGTAGCCGCCGCCGCTCAGCAGGAAAATTCCAAAGTAATTGTGCTGGCCAAATCCTCCTTGGCGGACGCTATGACCGCCCGGTTAGCGGGTAAACTCAAGGCCGGTCTTGCGGCCAACGTCATTGAGTTGCCGGATTTGTCGAGCGGGTTCCGCGTCAAGAGCAGCATCTACACCGGTAAGGCGTTTGCCTACAATGATCTGAAAGCCGATGTCAAAATTCTGGCAATCAAAAAGAACACTATCGTGCCCGAAGAGACCGACACTACGGCAACCGTGGAAGACTTCACGCCCGCACTCAACGACGCTGACTTTACCATCAGCATAAAAAGCACCGAAAAAGCCACCGGTGACGTTCTGCTGCCCGAAGCCGATTTGGTTGTCTCGGCAGGCCGTGGCCTGAAGGGTCCCGAAAACTGGGGTATTGTCGAGGATCTGGCGAAAGCACTCCACGCAGCAACGGCCTGCTCCAAGCCCGTGTCGGACTTAGACTGGCGTCCTCACCACGAGCACGTCGGCCAAACAGGCATCAAGGTTAGTCCTAATCTGTACATTGCAGTCGGCATATCAGGAGCAATTCAGCACTTGGCGGGCGTAAACTCCTCAAAAGTAATCGTTGTTATCAACAAAGACCCCGATGCTCCGTTCTTCAAATCGGCCGATTATGGCATCGTCGGCGATGTGTTCGAGGTGCTGCCCCGACTGACAAAAGCAGTGCAGGAATTACAGTAGTCGATGAGTTAACTGATTGATGGGTATTGGCCCACGCCAAACTTACCAACTCCCCGACTGATTAACTCCCCGACTTGTTGACTTTTGCTTATTTTTGCGCCGTGGATAAAATTAAGCTGGAAATATTAGGCTTATCGCCGAGTCAGTCGCAATCGGGTTCGTTTGCGCTGGTGCTGGGCGAAGAGTACGGCAACCGTCGGCTACCGATCATTATTGGTATGTTTGAAGCGCAGGCAATCGCCATCGAGATCGAAAAGATTGTGCCTAATCGCCCGATGACGCATGATCTGTTCAGGCAGTTTGCCGAGCAGTTCAAGTTCACGGTGCGTGAGATCATGATCTCCGACCTGCGCGAAGGCATTTTTTTCGCCAAAATCGTTTGCTTCGACGGCGTTCGCGAATCGGTCATCGACGCCCGCCCGTCCGACGCCATCGCCATCGGCATCCGGTTCGACGTACCGATTTACACTAATGAGTCGATCCTGTCGGAAGCAGGCATCACCGCCAGCGGGGGCGAAGAGGATGAGGAACAGGAGGAGCTGGTACGCTCGTCGAGCCGCTCATCGACACGGTCATTCGGCGATCAATTGAAGAACTCGTCGGCCGAAGAACTACAAAAAATGCTTGATGAAGCCCTCGGTAATGAAGAATACGAACGGGCCGCCCGAATCCGGGACGAAATGAGCAAGCGCAATTAGACAACCCATTGGTGTACATAGCATAGCGTAGAAAAAGCCACTCCGAACGGGTGGCTTTTTCTATGGTTTCCTCTCATCGTTTCTTCTTCCGCACCACTAATTCCCGATACCCAAACGTCGGGTCAGGTTCGCGAACGTAACTCAGGCCGGGCATAAACCCGATGACAATTTCGGCCGTTGTATAAATTTTACAACCCTCCAGCAGGTGTCCGCCGATGGTCTTTCCCGTTGAATCCGACACGGACAAATGCAGGTGGCTACCGTTGATCGACAGCGTTCCGACCAGCGACACGATTTCAAAATGACCCTGCCAGACGGTTGGCCCATCCTGATTGGCCAATCGCAGCGTTACGTCCGTCAGGCTGCCGACGCAGGTTAGCATAGCCCCCGCTTCAATACGGTGCTGACTCACAAAAGACTCTACTTCAACCTTCAGGTCCTGCCCCGGCCGGAGCCGGAATGAATACGTTTGCATGGGCACAGCCACGGCAACAGGAGCGGAAGGGGCTGACTGCGAATGGGCGTCGGGAGTAGTCATAAGCCAGAAAAACAGCGTTGGCAATAAACGGATGTGCATTCGTGTTATGAATTCGTGAAACTCAACTGTGGAATGCAAACGTACATAATCCGGCCTGCACTGGTCTCTTTTCTCTTGTTTTTCGGCACAGCCCGGACCCCGGCATTGCATAGTAAACACGACATTCCGCGTCCGTCAAA
>JAYTAC010000705.1:0-2825 GCA_043737755.1 Spirosoma sp. | reverse complement strand
TCCTGCCGGTGCAGCGAAACGATCTGGTCCATGTCGCCCCCCCGGAAGCGGTAAATAGCCTGCTTGCCGTCGCCCACGGCCATGTTGAAATGGTCGGACCCCAGCGCGTTGTCGATTAGGGGCATCAGGTTGGCAAACTGGAGTTTCGACGTATCCTGAAACTCGTCGATCAGAATATGGTGGTACTTGACACCAAGTCGTTCGTAGAGAAACGGCACCGGCTCGGACGCTACGATGCCCAGGATTTTCTTGTTGAATTCCGAAATGTGAACGCGCCCGTCCTTGCGCAGCAGTTCATCGAACTCAATTCGCATTTGCTTCAGCAGAGCTAATTTTTGCAGATGCGGCAGCAGGCAGTCGAACAAACGCACCTGTAGCCCTCGTTCGTCGCGGACGGTGTTGATTTCGCTGATGCAGCCGCACAACTCATCAGCCATCGCATCGATCATGCCACGCACGGGCAAGGGCGTCTTTTTTGTGTACCAGTCGCCTTTCTCGATGGCGTTTTGCACACGTACACCCGCTTCTTTGGTCGCGTCGCCTTCGGCTAAGGACCGGATGAAACCGCCCACACCTTTGTCGCCGTAGGCAAAGTCAGTTTCGCTCAAACCCGCGTCGGTAATCAACTGCCACGCCCGCTGCCCATGTCCGATTACGTCGGTTTCGGCCTGTTGATTATGCTCCATCAACTGTAGCCGGATAGCCCTCAAGGCACCCGGCGATAGTTCCTGAGCGGCATTGACGGCTTCGTAAAACTGGTCGGAGGTCAGGTTGCGGCCAAATTCTTTGAGCAGTTCGGGGAGTTGATTCCAGCTTTTGCCCTCGGTGGCGGTGTTGGTGTAATAATCGCTCAGGATGGCCGTAATATCGT
This sequence comes from Spirosoma sp., assembly GCA_043737755.1. Lineage (GTDB taxonomy): Bacteria > Bacteroidota > Bacteroidia > Cytophagales > Spirosomataceae > Spirosoma. The sequence goes on along the minus strand of JAYTAC010000705.1, from coordinate 1,954 downwards.
CCATCTCTTCCAAACCCGCTTTTTCGATCAGGTTGTCGATGGCTAATTCGAGTACTTCATCCGTGTCTAATTCAACCTCAAACGAGTACGGCAGACCGAGTTCGTCGGTAAACGCCATCACGATCCGCTGCGTGAACGAGTCGATGGTGGTGACCGAAAAATCGGCGTACTTGTGGAGGATGGTTTTGAATACCGACGCGGCTTTCCGGCGCAGTTCGGTTTTGGCGACCTCAAACGCATCAGTGCCGGGCGCATGAGGGTACAGTTCGGCGACCAATTCGGTTAGCAGGGGAATGTCTTTTTCGGGATCGCCGAGGTCGCGGAGCCGGTCCAGAATCCGGTTTTTCATCTCGTTGGCAGCCGCGTTGGTGAACGTGACGGCTAAGATATGCCGGAAATAGTCATCCTTCTCGCCGGGCCGCAGGGCCAATTTGAGGTATTCTTTGGTCAGGGTATACGTCTTCCCCGACCCGGCGGAGGCACTGTAGACTTTGAGCATATCAAAAGTTATACCGTATGCCCAGCCCCGTGTTGAGGTTCAGGAAAAACGGAGCCTGAAGAAGCTCGACGTACACGCCGGTTTCCAGAAAGAACGAGTAGGGCTTGTTAGCCGGGAACAACTCCAGCCCGCCAATCCCCGACCCGCCCAGCGACAGCGCACTTTCGAACTGACCGTTGAGCCGGGGCGGGTAAAACCGGCGCGTGTTGACCTGCCCGCCAAAACCGTAGTAGCCGCGCAGACTTTCGCTGCTGGTCAGTGCTCTATGCCACAAATAATGTCCCTGAACGCTCAGGCCGACGCTTCGGTAGTTACCGTCGCGGTAGTTGCGCCGGTTGCCGTATAGCCCGCCGTAGGTGCCGACGTTGAGATCAAAGGCGTGGTTACTGCCAAAATATTTGCGGATGTTTACCCCCGCCGGTTCGCCCAGCCGGAACCCCACCGACCAGTTATTGTACTGCGCCTGCGCCCGGCCGGGCACGAAAAAGACACATGAAAAGACCAGCGAGAGCAACGGAATTAACTTTTTCATAGGTGATTCACTACACTGATTATTACGCATTTGATACTAACTCCGGCTTCGTCGCCGACTCACTCGTGCCAGGCGGCAGATCATTCGGGGTCAGCGCGGTAGATTCGCCCATCCCCCGAAGCACGTCCAGCAACCGCTCGTTCTCGGCCCGCGTACCGACCGTAATGCGCAGACAACCCGCGCAGCCCGTCACTTTTGAGCGGTCGCGCACAATTACCTGATGGGCGATTAAGTGGGTAAACGTACGGTCGGCGTCGGCAAACTGCACCAACAGAAAGTTGGCGTCAGACGGGTGGATCGTTAGCACGGCAGGCAAAGTACGGAGGTTATCGGCCAGTGTCTGCCGTTCACTCAAGATTTCCCGTACCATTTCCTTTTTATGGGCCTCGTGGTCGAGTGCTTCCAGAGCCAACGCCTGCGTAGGAGCCGAAATATTGTAAGGCGGCTTTATTTTGTTCATCACCCGAATCAATTCCTCGCTTGCGAAGCACATGCCCAGCCGAAGTCCGGCCAGCCCCCACGCTTTCGAGAACGTTTGCAGCACCACTAAATTCAGGTAATTACCGAGTTCGTTCGTCCACGAGGGCGCGTCAGAAAAGTCGCTGTAAGCCTCATCCACAATAACCAGCGAGTGATCAGCCGCTTCCAGAATCGTTCGAATATCGTCCGTCCGAAGCCGATTGCCCGACGGGTTGTTAGGCGAACACAGCCAGATTAGTTTGGTCGTCTCGCCAATCGCGGCCAGCACCGCCGGTAGATCGACCTGAAAATCGGGGGTGAGCGGCACTTTGATAACGGTAACGTCATTGATCGTGGCCGACACTTCGTACATCCCGTAAGTCGGCGGCATAATCAATATCGAGTCGGTGCCGGGCGAATCCACGCCGGGCGAATCCACGCCGGGCGAATCCACGCCGGGCGAA
>JAYTAC010000704.1:0-2834 GCA_043737755.1 Spirosoma sp. | reverse complement strand
CCCCGTATTCAGCCGTCATCACGTAAAGCGTTTTGTCCGAATGCTCCGTAATCTCCGTATCAGACTGCCCGATGCCCGACGTTTCCACGATAATCAGGTCAAAGCGGGCGGACTTGCACACGTCGATGGCGTCCTGCACGTGGCGGCTCAGGGCCAGATTCGACTGCCGCGTGGCCAACGAGCGCATGTAGACGCGTGGGCTATGAATGGCGTTCATGCGGATACGGTCGCCGAGGAGTGCCCCGCCGGTTTTGCGCTTCGACGGGTCTACCGAAATGATCGCCAGCGTTTTGTCGGGATACGTCCGCAGAAACCGCAGCACGAGTTCATCCACGAGCGATGATTTGCCCGCGCCCCCCGTGCCGGTGATGCCCAGAACAGGTGTTTGGGCGTCTAAGTATTTCAGTGTTTGAGTTATGGACGTGTAGCGTTCCGGGTCGTTCTCTGCCGTGGTAATGAGCCGGGCGATGTGGTCGGTGTCCGTTGGGGCAATGCTCCCCTCCCGGAACGCCGGACCGCCTTGTTTAAGGGGTGGGCGGTCCGACGTTTCGGCCGGCGTCAACTCAAAGTCACACTGGGTCAGCAAATCGTCGATCATACCCTGCAAACCCATGCTTCGGCCATCGTCGGGGCTGTAGATGCGGGCGATGCCGTAGCGGTGCAGTTCCTCAATTTCCGACGGCAGAATCGTACCGCCCCCGCCCCCGAAAATCTTGACATGACCCGCCCCGCGCTCGTTCAGCAGGTCGTGCATGTACTTGAAAAACTCCAGATGCCCGCCCTGGTAACTGGTAATGGCGATGCCCTGCACGTCTTCCTGAATGGCACAGTCCACGATTTCGGCTACCGACCGGTTGTGGCCGAGGTGGATCACTTCGGCCCCCGACGACTGCATCAGCCGACGCATGAGGTTGATAGCCGCGTCGTGCCCGTCGAAGAGCGATGCCGAGGTCACGATCCTGATTTTGTTAGTCCACCGGTAACTGGTAGCGGGTGTCTGGTTGGAACGGTCGGGTTTGGCGGGTTGAGCAATCATAAACGGGTGTTGTTTATTCAATTGTTGATGTCGGATCAGTATATCGTACCAAAGCTACGAAGGTTTCAGGAATGCGTTTTGGGGTGATGCCCGTCACCATTCGTCAGCGCAAACCATCATTTATCCTGGTCCGTTGCTTTTTGAATGGGATTCAGCCGTAGCTTTAGGAGTAACCAATCAACTAAATCAATACCCACGTGATGCTGACAAATCCAAAAAAACTGATTCTCTCCGGTCTGCTGCTGGCCGGAGCACTAACGGCCACTGCGCAGGCCCCCGACAATGCGCTGCTGTATGAGGTATCCGGCAACGGACTCACGAAGCCATCGTACCTCTACGGCACGTTTCACCTCGTTTGCCCCACCGACCTGACCATCACCGACGCGATGAAAAAAGCCGTTGGCGACGCGGAACAGGTGTATCTGGAAATCGACATGGACGACCCGGCGATGATGACCGGCATGATGAAAGCCATGATGATGACCGATGGCAAGACGGTGAAAGACCTGCTCAAACCGGACGACTACACGCTGCTGGATAACTACCTGAAGCAGAAAATGAACATGAACTTAGCGCAGGTCGGCACCATGAAACCTATTGGCCTGATGTCGCTGATGTACATGACGGTGTTGCCCTGCCAGCCCGCTTCCTACGATATGACGTTCGCGCAGATGGCTGGTAAAGAAAAAAAGGAAGTGCTGGGTCTGGAAACCATCGACGCGCAGTTGGCCGCTTTGGACAAGATTCCGATGGAAGAGCAGCTAAAAGGGCTGGTCGATATGGCCCGCAAACCCGACGAAGCCAAAAAAGAATTCAATGACCTGCTGACGGCCTACAAAGCGAAAGACCTCGCCAAACTGATGAGCATGATGAAAACCAGCCAGTTCAGCGGGGGCGACTTTGCGCAGTACGAAGACGCCCTCCTCGGCGACCGCAACGCCAACTGGATTCCGGTGATCGAAAAAGCCGCCAGCCGGAAACCCACGTTTTTTGCCTTCGGAGCCGGTCACCTCGGCAACGACAAAGGCGTCGTGAATCTGCTGCGCAAGAAAGGGTACACGGTGAAAGCGGTGGAGTAGGAAAGAAAGGGACGAGGGGGAGGAAGGGGACGAAAGGGAAAAACACGCGTTCCCTTTCGGCCCCTTCCTCCCCCTCGTCCCTTTCCTCCCTATTTTTTAAACGCTAATGCTTTCACCGGCTGGATGCGGTTGATAACGAGCGTTGGCAGCCACAGCACTAATGCAATCAGCGCGATTGTCGCCCCGTTGAGGGCCAGGATCGTCGGCCAGTCCCACGAGATGGGGACGTAGGTGACGAAGTAGTTTTTTGGGTCGAGTGGAACAAGCCGAAACTGCCATTGCAGCCAGCAGAGCGTCAGTCCCACCACGTTGCCGATCAGCAGTCCCCAGCCTACCATGTTCAGGCCGACGTACAGAAACATGCGCCGGATGAGCGGATTGGGGCCGCCGAGGGCTTTGAGCAGCCCGATCATCGGTGTCCGTTCCATCATCAGCACGATCAGCACCGACACCATGTTGAAAGAGGCCACGAACGTAATCAGGGCCAGCAGAATGACCATGTTGCGGTCCAGCAGCAGCATCCAGTCAAAGAGCGGGCGGTATTGATCCGTGACGCGGGTCAGGCGCAGGTCGGGGGTGAGCAGGTCGAAAATGGTGGCCACGGCGGGTTCCAACTGATCGAAGTCGTTAACAAAAATCTCGTAGCTCCCCACCGAATCCGGCCCCCAGTTATTAAGCCGCTGAATGAGCCGGATGTCGCCCAGCGCAATAGTCTTGTC
>JAYTAC010000703.1:0-2834 GCA_043737755.1 Spirosoma sp. | reverse complement strand
CGGTCAGTTTCGAGAACTGTTTGGTCATGACTTTGCTGCTTGGTCGCTACAAAGTTGGCACGACTCTCAATCTTTCTCAATTCCCCAACACCCTCTTACGCCAGACAATAGAACGAAATTCAATAGTAGCTATTCCAGATAAATAAACCTGCTCAATAGATTGATGTTTGAATAGCTGGTCTAATTCGGTCGAGTCACTCTCCTAAAAATACAGCTTAAATAAGGAAGATGTGTCTAAGAAAACATTCATGATGATTCTCTGCGCTCCTCAATCACCGCACCGCTGAAAGAACCTTTGTAGTCACTGAGGGCTTCACGGGTTTTTCTGAACGAGAAGTCATTGAAAGTCAGTCGTTTTGTCTTCGACTAGGCTACCGGGTCTTCCAAAAAAATTACGATAACCTTCGTCTCGTGGTCGAAGGGAACTTTGTCATTCAGGTGAACCTGTCCATTGTGATAAATCCCCTCAACCGCTACTAACATAGTATTTAGTGTTTATCAAATATAAGCAAAAAACTCCCCCGATACGGCAACCGTATCGGGGGAGTTTTGCGTGTGTCTCGCGAGAAAACGCTCCTGAAACTACGACTGCGAGGTCGGTGTGGCGTTGTCTTTGGTGCCGTAGCGTTTGCGGAACTTGTCCACCCGGCCGGCCGTGTCGAGCAGTACGTTTTTGCCCGTGTAGAAGGGGTGCGACTGCGAACTGACTTCAATCTTAACGAGCGGATAGGTCTGTCCTTCGTACTCGATGCTGTCTTTGGTTTGAACCGTGGAGCGCGTCAAAAATTTGTAGTCGCTCGACAGGTCGTGGAATACTACGTCGCGGTAGTCCGGGTGAATGCCTTTTCTCATGATTTGTTATTCAGTTTCTTGTCATCTTCTCGGTTTCCGTCCGAAAAGGATTGCAAAGGTACGGCGTCGGATGGGCATTGACAAGCGTTTCGGCGGTTCTTTATCCATGCTGATTATCAGCCGGGTAGAGCCGGACCGCTGGCTAATAATAGCGTAAACAGAACTTGCTGCTTTCTTCTTTTATCATATATTTCACAATCAAACTACTTCCTCCGTACCTAGCCCCACCGACAATGCTTCCGGCAAACCGAACCGCAAAACCACTCATTTATTTTTAGAATCGGGATGACGGTAAGTCGCTAAGACTGACGCCTTAACAATTCGGTAATCTGTCAACGACGTTTTGCCTCTCCCAAAACCGGGCAGAAGTCCTGAACCATCGGGGCTGCTTTTCCGTCTATCTCAGAACAACTTTACCACCCGCCCCTCATCGACCCCAGTTAAAAGAACCGCCCTCGTCTGTCACAATACTCGTTAGTACCTATCAATAAACCCCAAACAATTATGTACGTAATCAAACGCGACGGACAACGCGAGTCAGTTAAGTTCGACAAAATCACCGCCCGGATCGAGAAATTATGCTACGGTCTCGACCCGGCCTACGTTCAACCCGTGCAAGTCGCCCTGAAAGTCGTTAGCGGACTATATGACGGCGTCAAAACGACCGAACTCGACAACTTAGCTGCCGAAACAGCCGCTTCGATGACGACCACGCACCCCGATTATGCGATTTTAGCCGCCCGGATTGCCATCTCGAACCTGCACAAAGAAACCAACAAATCGTTTTCCAGCACCATCAAACGGCTCTACGTTTACGAAGACCCGAAAACCGGCGAAAACGCGTCGCTGATTGCGAAAGAAGTCTACGAAATAGTCCGTACCAACGCGGCCCTGCTCGACTCGACCATCATCTACGACCGGGATTACGGCTACGATTACTTCGGCTACAAAACCCTCGAAAAATCGTATTTGCTGAAGTTGGACGGCCGCATCGCCGAACGCCCGCAGCATATGCTCATGCGGGTGGCCGTCGGAATTCACATGGAAGACATCGGCGCAGCCATCGAGACGTATAACCTGCTGTCCGAAAAGTGGTTCACCCACGCCACCCCGACGCTGTTCAACGCCGGAACGCCCAAGCCCCAAATGTCGAGCTGCTTCCTGATTCAGATGAAGGACGATTCCATCGACGGCATTTACGACACCTTGAAGCAAACCGCCAAAATCTCGCAGTCGGCGGGGGGCATCGGGTTAAGCATTCACAACGTCCGGGCGACGGGTACCTACATCAAAGGCACCAATGGAACCTCCAACGGTATTGTGCCGATGCTGCGCGTCTTCAACGACACGGCCCGTTATGTGGACCAGGGCGGTGGCAAGCGTAAAGGCTCATTCGCCATTTACTTAGAACCGTGGCACGCCGACATTTTCGATTTCTTAGACCTGAAAAAGAACTCTGGCAAGGAAGAAGGCCGTGCCCGCGATCTGTTCTACGCCCTCTGGACGCCCGATCTGTTCATGAAGCGCGTGGAAGACAACGACGTCTGGTCGCTGTTCTGCCCGCACGAGTGCCCCGGCCTGTCCGACTGCCATAGCGCAGAATTCGAAGCGTTGTATGAGCGGTACGAGCGCGAAGGTCGTGCCCGCAAAACCATCAAAGCGCAGGAACTGTGGTACAAAATCTTAGAGTCGCAGACTGAGACCGGTACACCCTACATGCTGTTTAAGGATGCGGCCAACAAGAAATCGAACCAGAAAAACCTCGGCACCATCAAGTCGAGTAACCTCTGCACCGAAATCATCGAGTACACCGCCCCCGACGAAGTAGCCGTGTGTAACCTCGCGTCCATTGCCCTGCCGAAGTTCGTCAAACGCGATCCGGATGGCATGATGCGGTTCGACCATCAGAAGCTGTACGAGGTAACCCAAACGGCCACGCGCAACCTCAACAAAATCATCGACGTTAACTATTACCCCGTTGA
>JAYTAC010000702.1:0-2835 GCA_043737755.1 Spirosoma sp. | reverse complement strand
GCGTTCACTTCGACCGAATCGCCGGAACCAGCGCGGGGGCTATCACCGGGGCGTTGATTGCTCAGGGCTACTCGCCCGACGAAAGCCTGAAGATCGTTGAGTCGTCGTCATTCGTGCGGCACCTGCGGCCCGCCTGGACCCGAATGGGTCTGCTGCGCATTGATACGGCTGCCGATCTGTATAAAAAATACATCCCCCACGACTCATTCGAGGAACTACAGATTCCCCTGCACGTGCTTGCCGTTGACCTGAACGACGGTGAGCAGGTTGTTTTTGAGCAGGGCGAACTGATCCGGCCGGTGCTGGCGTCGTGCTGTCTGCCCGGTATTTTTGAGCCGATGCTCATCAATAAACGCCAGTTTGTGGATGGGGGCGTCCTGAATAACCTGCCCGTCGAGATCATTGAAAACAAGGTAGATACCATCATCGGCTCGCACTGCAACGTGCTGGGACCCCGCAAGCCCGTTACGTCCATGCGGGGCGTCATCGAGCGGAGTTTGGTGCTGGCCGTTCAGAGCAAAACAAAGGAACGTTTCGCCAAATGTACCGTGCTGATCGAGCCTCCGCAGTTGGCTCAGTACGGCACGATGGACATCAGCAAGGCGCGGGAGTTGTTCCGCATCGGCTACCAGCATACTCGCTTGATGGCCCGTCAGATCGAGAAAAGTCTGGAGCAGCCCGTTGTTGAGATTGAATGAGCAGGAAAGAACAAAAAAATAGTGTGTGAGCCGGGCCAACAAGGTCCGGCTTTTTGTATTTCACGCCCGAGACCATACGTAATCCGACTGGCAGGAGCGGTGAAACGGGAACGAATCGCTGAAGTTGGCTTGTCCCCATCCACAATATGATTCGTGCGAGAGCCGCTTACATGGTGAAAATTCTGCGAGTCAACTTCTGTAAGACCTTTGAGTAGTTACAACTAAGTATGCACCGAAACATAACAAAATATTATTCTGTGTAATTGGTGATACGTAGACTAATAGCAGGGTATTTATTATTACAACAAAAAGTTTGTAAGGCTTTTGGGTTTTGTTAGATTTGCAAGCAATAACATATTTCTTAATCTAAACATAACCCTACTATGAGTAGAATTCTATTAGTGAGTATGCTTTTCGTGTGCTCACTCTGGGTCCCTGCTTTGGCTCAGGAGCGAACAATTACGGGTAAAGTGCTGGCTTCCGAAGACGGAACCCCCATGCCAGGTGTGTCGGTCATTGTCAAGGGCACGACCCGTGGTGCCAACACCGATGCCAACGGCACGTATTCGATCACGGCACCCGACAAAAGCGGCCAACTGGTCTTTAGTTTCGTTGGATCGGCTTCGCAGGAAGTGGAAATCGGCAACCGCTCCATCATCGACATCCGGTTAGCCAACGACGCCAAGCAATTGGGCGAAGTGGTGGTGACGGCACTCGGTATTCAGCGCGAAAAAAGGGCAATTGCCTACGCCATTACCAGCGTGAAAGGTGATTTGCTTCAGCAGCGTTCCGAGCCGGACCCCCTGCGGGCACTGTCGGGCAAGGTGCCGGGCGTAAACATCATTGCGGGCGGTGGTGCGCCGGGACAGGCTACCAAAATCAACATCCGGGGCAGCAACTCATTCACGGGCACCAGCCAGCCCCTGTTCGTTGTCGATGGCATTCCGTTCGACAACTCCTCGAACGGCGATTTTCCGGGTTCAACCGACAATGGATACGCCGGTAACTCGGTCGTCTCGAACCGGGCCTACGACATCGACCCCAACAACATTGAGGCCATGACCATCCTGAAAGGGGCGGCTGCATCGGCCCTGTACGGTTCACGGGCAGCCAACGGCGTTATCGTTATTACCACCAAGTCGGGCAGCAAATCGGCCCGTAAAGGATTGGAAGTGACGTACAACGGCTCGTACTCAGTTGAACGGATATCGACTATTCCCGATTACCAGAACTCCTACACGCAGGGGTCGAACCAGCAGTACAACGGTGGGTTCATTGGCAACTGGGGTACGGCGTTCCCGGCTGAAGTGGATCGGATCAACGCGGGACTGGGTTTCAACCGCTACACCAAAACGGTTGTGGAAGGTTACCCCGAAGGCACCGTGCCGCATCCGCTCGTGGGCGTTCCCTTCACAGCCGCCCGGTATCTGTCGATTTTTCCGGAGTTCTTAGACGCCAACGGCAAAGCTATTCCTGTGCCGCTTCAGCCCTACGACATCATCGGCGGGTTTTTTAAGCAGGGCAGCGTGGTCGAAAACGGCATCAACATTTCCTCCACGGGCGACAAAACATCGCTCAACGCCGGTATCTCGCGCACAACCAACCAGGGCATTATCCCGAACTCCAACACGAAGCGGACGTCGATCAACTTCGGCGGCAACGCCACGCTGTCGAACCGGATCGGCCTGTCGGGTAACGTCAACTACGTGAACACGCAGCAGCAAAGCCCGCAGTCGGGTGCGTCGTATTTTACGGACTACAGTTCCGGTTCCAGTGGGTCCATCTACGACCGGCTGTTTTACCTGCCGCGCAACTTCAACCTCAACGGCTATCCGTTTGAAAACCCCGTCGACGGCTCCAACGTGTTCTACCGGCAACTGGATAACCCGCGCTGGATTTCGAAGTACAACCTCTACACCTCGAACGTAAACCGGGCTTTCGGCAATTTAGCCTTGACGTATGATGTGTTTCCGTGGCTGAACCTGACGGCCCGTGGCGGTGTAAACACGTATAACGAGACGCGCCGGAGTGGTGTTCGTCCGGGCGGAACGGCGTATCCCATAGGGCGGGCATCGCGGACGGAGTTGAGCCGCACCGAGACGGACCTGACATTTTTGGCAACGGCGACCAAAGACTT
>JAYTAC010000701.1:0-2839 GCA_043737755.1 Spirosoma sp. | reverse complement strand
AGCAGGCCGCCGACCGGATGCCCTCAGAAATTAGTGGCGGCATGAAAAAACGGGTCGGCATCGCCCGCGCTATTGTACTGAATCCCAAGTACTTATTCTGCGATGAACCCAACTCCGGTCTCGACCCGCTGACGTCAATCAAGATCGACCAGCTCATCAAAGAGATTACCGACGAGTTTCAGATCACGACCGTCGTCATTACGCACGACATGAACTCGATGATGGAAATCGGCCAGAACATCACGTTTCTCTACGAGGGCAAAAAGCTGTGGGAAGGCAACAGCGACACGCTCACCCAGTCGAACGTTAGCGAGCTGAACGAGTTTGTCTTTGCCAGCAAGTTGCTGCGCGACATGGAGAAATAGTTAGAACCGGACCCGCACGCCCGCCAGAAAATTGCGCCCGGCCTGCGGATAATAGCCATTGTCGGCCGTGACTTTCCCCTCCGAAACATACGCATACGTGTAGCCGTTGGACTCGTACATCTCGTTCAGCACGTTGTTGAACAGCAGCGTAAACGCGATTTCCTGCGCAAACTTCGGCTTGACGGTGTAAATGACCCGAATGTCGTTCGTGAAATATGGGTTCAGTTTCCGGCTTTCGTTCGACGTATTATCTAAGTACTGCTTACCGACGTACTTCGACAGCAGCCCCAATTCCAGCCGGTTGACGGGCGTGAAGAGCAGTTGCGACCCGCCGATGATGTTGGGTGAAAAAGAAATGTCGGTTTTGCGGTATTGCCGACTATCCTGGCTACCCGTGTCGAAGTTGTCCAAATACTCCGTGAAATTTCCGGCTTTATTCCGGCTTAGTGTCGCATTCACGTTCCAGCGCAGATTCTTGGCAAGTTTCGTCCCCGCTTCCAGTTCAAGCCCGGCGCGGTAACTGACCGGAATATTAACCCGATTGGCTGCCCCCACGTCGTTCAACTGCCCCGACAGCACCAACTGATTCCGGTAATTCATGTAATAAACGTTGGCCGTGAACGCCAGGCCGGTTGTTTGACGCTTGTATCCCGCTTCATAGTCGATCAGCCGCTCGGCTTTGGGGCGGCTCGCGGGTGTCGATTGGGTGTAGTCGTTGCGGTTGGGTTCGCGGTGGCCCACGCCGACCGATGCGTATACCGTGTTACGGTCGTTGACGACGTAGGTGAGACCCGCTTTCGGATTAAAAAATGTCAGGTTAGCCGTTTGCTGCACGTTTTGCAGTTGGCGGTTGAATCCCAGGAACGAATAACCAACCGTTCTCACCTGCACGTCGGCAAAGCCGTTGAGCTTCTGACTGAGTTGATAAAACGCTTTGGCGTAGAGGTTTACGTCCGTTTTGGTGGCATCGTCATTGTAGTAGCGGTCCCGGATGCTGGTGTTTCCCGCCATTCGCGCCCAAACGATTTCGCCGAAGTGTTCGCCTTTGTACTGATTCCAGCCCCCGCCAATGTTAGCCGTCAGTCTGCCGAAACCGTTGTAATCGAGCGAGAAGACGGTGCCGTAGAAGTCGTTGTCCAACCAAAGTCGCCGAATTATGTCGGTTCGTTTCGTGGTTGAGTCGCCAATTGCCACGTTGGGTAGCCCGTAGTTGCTCAGCAGGTCATTGGGGCGCGATTCTTCGTAGTAACCCCGGCCTTTGGTGTAGAAAAACGACGTGTTCAGCCGCCAGTTCCGGCTCAGTTCGTGCGACGCAATAAGCTGATACTGATCCTGCTGGTAATTGTCGGTCTGGTTGTCGTAGGTGAAAGCGTTGTAAGTCCGGTTGGTCGCTAACAACGCTTCGGGTACGCCGTTCCAGGCCTGATACGTCCGTTCCTGCCCCGAGAAAACGTTCAGCCGGACGAAACTCCTGTCGGTATAATAGCCGCCTGATAGATAGAACGATTTGAGGTCCGACGTTGCCCGGTCGATGTAGCCGTCGGAGTGAATCGTTGACAGTCGGGCGTCGAGCACGAAGTGATTCCGTAACAGACCCGTTCCGGCCAGCACATTCACTTTGCGCGTTCCGAATGAGCCAGCCGACAGGTTCGTTTCGGCGTAGGGCTTCTCTTCCAGCTTGTTGGTCTGAATATTGACCGAGGCCCCGAACGCGCCCGCGCCGTTAGTCGACGTGCCGACACCCCGCTGAATCTGAATGCTGCTCACCGACGACGCAAAATCGGGCATGTTCACAAAAAACGTCCCCTGCGACTCGGCGTCGTTATACGGAATGCCGTTGAGTGTGATGTTTACCCGCGTCGCGTCGGACCCGCGAATTCGGATGCCGGTATAGCCCACGCCCGCCCCCGCGTCGGAGGTTGTCACGATGGAGGGCGTAAAATTGAGCAGTTGCGGAATGTCCTGCCCCAAATTGAGTTTGTTCAGGTCCCGGCGCGACACGTCGGTGTAGGCAATGGCCGATTTCTGGTTGGCCCGCGTCGCACTCACCACCACCTCATCCACCGCAATGGCCGATTTCTTCAGTAGCACCGACAATACAACATTTTGCGTCAGGTCCAGCGTTTGGATTTGCGGTTCGTAGCCCAGCAGCGAAATGCGCACCGACACCGGGCCGGGTTTCAGATTGGTGAGCCGAAAATTACCATTGGCATCAGCAAACGTACCAATGTAGGTGCTCTCGATGGTGATAGCAACCCCCGGCAATGCGTTGTCGGACGTGGGTTGCTCATCCGCATCCCGGACGGTGCCGGAAATGGAGATTTGCGCCCAGGCGGGTGTCGTTAACAGCCACAGCAGGGTAATGCAGCAGGTCGTCGTTTTTTTCATGACGAAAAAGAGTGACGATAGGCAAGGGGCCGATCCTACCTTTGGTTAAACGATACGTGAATAAGTAATGAACTCCAGTTCCCTTC
>JAYTAC010000700.1:0-7022 GCA_043737755.1 Spirosoma sp. | reverse complement strand
TCCAGTCGAGCATAGCCGGGTATAAATCGGTTACCGTTTGGCCCGATTTACGCGCTTTGTACCGTATTAACAGTTCATCATTGAACGCCGAAAACCGCTTAAACCCGCGATTAGACATGAACGGATCAACCCATACGTTAGGGTCGGCCTGAATTTGGGCGAACTCGGCAGGCGTGGTCGTGTCGAATACATACAGTGTAAAGACCGCCCACGTCATATACTCGCTGAACGTCAACTCATTGCTTTTGTACCCCTGCTGCCCGGTATTCCAGTCGCGCCAATCGTGCATAGCGTCATCAAGGTCTTTCGCGTATCGGCTGGTGACATGATTCACGTAGTTATGGTCGATTTCGGTAAATACCATCCGGCATTGACCGGCTGCGTAGACGACAGGTGACTTCCCCGGATTGGTGCCGGGTAGTGGAACGAACATACGGGTTTCGGCAAACCCATTGTCGCGCCCATTGTCGGTGTAGTGGAAACAACCCATCAGCGGAGACAGGTTGAGTTGATAACTGTCGTACCGGGTCGGAAACTGGCTCTCCAGCCAGGCCCGCATACGAGTAATCGGTACTACTTGTTGGTAATTGCTTAGGGTGGCCAGGTAATAGGGTTGCTGATCCCGGAAAAAAGCTCGAAACGTCGTTACCCGAGCGAAGTCTTCCGCCAACGCCCGGTAGTCGGCAAACTTGGCTGAGGTATGCAGCGGATGCCTGCGGTACACACCGCCAAACACGATGCGATCACCATCAAAAAGATAGCCCACCGCATCGCTCATGTCCGCATAGTTGTTCCGGTTCGCAGCCAATAGTTTTTCTACCTGAGTCACCAGCGGATGATTTCGGTACGTATTAAAGTGAACCATCACGTTCCGACAATAGGGCGTATCGCGTTGAAGCAGACAGTCGCGCCGACCCGTTGGCGTCAGGGCTATCACAATGTGCATCAACTCGTACACTTCCGGCACATTGTATTGCACCTTCCCTCGATTCTGCCGGATATAAGCGTCCGAAAACTGGTGACTTACTTCAAGTGATTGAAGTTGTTCGACCGAACAGCCCATCAGGAGCAGAAATAGGGAAATGAATATTCGCATGGCTATGGCTATCAGTGCTTATGAAGCTGGATGTGTATATCGACTGATAGGGTCAAATTACCGCTTTTTGCCCCGGCCCGATCAGTGTACCAGAATGCCGACGGACGAACACTCCATCCCCAACCCGCACCTTGCCGGAGCCGGTATGTCCAGCCAAGGGCCGTTTCCACCGAATACATCGCCATTGACTCGGCGGGCGCATTGACCCGGAGCGTGTTGCCCGACTGGTCGGTATATGCAGTGCGGGGTGTCATCAGGTAGAGCCAGCCTGCACCGGTCAAAACGGTTTTCGTAAAATCACGTTTGCCAATGTGTTGATAACCAACTACTGGCAGCACAAACAAAGCCCGTTGCCAGTCGGTCCGGCTGTAAAATCCAAGGCCCCCGCTAATCAACAGTTGATGGTATTTGGCGACCGTATCGGCCCGGTGAATTTTCGGATGAGTGCGGGCCAGAAGCGTGTAGTCTGCCGAGAGCTGCACACCGGGTACTGACACGGTTGGTCCGAAGTATCCAGCCCGGAATTGAACCGGGGGTTGGGCACTGGCCTGAGTGAGCGGGAGCCAGTGAAAAAGAGTAAATAGCAGCGTGAGACGGACAGACATGAACGATGGGAGATGGTAGGCCGAAACTACTGACGCTACAATTCGTGGCCTATCAAAACCAGTTGAACCGACTACTAATCTCACCGAACGTGGGAAGAATGACGTTGAACGGCAGTTCGTCGCCCGCTCAACGCTCAACCAACTCTGCCAGCCCCACGCCCGAATCGGCCGCGCCGTAGTACACCCAGATTTCGCCCGCGTGAACACTGCCGTCAGGCCACTGAACCCAGCCGTTCGAGAATACCACGTTCGGAAAAAAGCCTTCGCGCTCCCAAGGCAGGTCGGGCGTGAGCAACGGGACGTCGGAGCGGTCGAGCACGATAGACGGGTCGTCTTTGTCGAGCAGGGCCAGTGCCAGCGAGTAGGCGTGGGTGGCGTCAGCCCCGTGGTAGCACACCAACCAGCCCTCGTCGGTCAGGATCGGCTCCGGCCCGGCCCCGATTTTTCCACCCTCCCACGCGAATTTGGGATCAGATAATCCGCGCCCGCCGAACAGAAATCGGTGGCTGCCCCAGTGAATGCCATCTTCCGATTCAGCCAACCAAACCGACGGCTTGCCAATGTCCGACACCATCGGGCGGTGCAGCAATTGATACTTGCCGTTGATTCGTTGGGGAAACAGCGCGACGTCTTTGTTGGGTGGCGGCAGAATCATTCCCAACCGTTCGACAGTCCGAAAATCGGTCGTTACGGCTAATCCCACGCCCGGCCCGTGTTCAGATACTGCCGTGTAGGTGATCCAGTATTTACCCTCCAGAAATGTGATGCGGGCGTCTTCGATGCCGTAGGATTCATCCATGCGGGCCGGAAACAGAAACGGCTTTTCGTCAATGATGAAGTGGATTCCGTCGCGGCTGCGGGCTAAGCGCAGGTGACTCAGCGAGGTCAGGTACTGTTTGCCCTCAATCGTGACGACGCGCGGGTCATAATCACCCTCTGGTTCGGCAAAGCGTTTAACGGTCAGCGTTGGTACGCCGTCTTGCTCCTCGATCAGCGGTATGCTGATGAACCCCGGTTCGGCTTTGGGTGCTTCGGCCACGCGCAGCAGCAGCAGTACCTCGTCGCCAAACAAACAGGCAGCCGGGTTGAAGGCACCCAGCACGTCAAAGCCGTTGACAGCGGGGGTAACGTCACTCGTTTTGAGAATGGGCTGGTCAGAAAGTCGGCGGAGTTGGTAGTTGCGCATGGGAGGGCAGGGCAGTCGGTCGGTTAATGAGTTGGTCAGTTGGTTAGTGGCTGACGCGAACAGTGCTTGCGTCAGCCACTGACCAACTGACCAACTCATTAACCGACCGACTGTTTCACGCCATTTGCTCAATTAGTTCAGGAACCGGATAACCTTCGCCGTACTGTGGGGTTATGAGCAGTGCAAACCTGACACACTCGTAAACCAGTTCCCCCATGATTAATCAACCACCGTTCGATCAGGACGCCGACGTTCTGATGATGAACCCCGACCCCGAAACAGCCGCCTTCGATGATGACGATGATTTGGAGGGCGGTGCCGAATTTGACGAATTAGGCTCCGGTGCTACCAGCGGCTACGGCGATGCCGACCTGACCGACGTTGACCTCGCCGATGAGCAACTGAGCGATACTGACCTGAGCGAAGAATTAGACGACGACGTGGCCGATGACCTCGATGACGACAGCATGAACTAACCTGACTGAACCTACTGACGCGATGACGCCCGAATCACCCGACGACCAACCCCTGATTACGACACAAGACGCCGACGAAGACGGCACCGCCCCCGACAGCGAAACCCAGTCGTCGGCCGCCAGTTCATCGGGCGACCGCACCACCGCCGACGGCTCCCGCGCCCCCAACGACCCCGCTGAAGGGGTATAGTGTAGCACGTTGCCAACACAAAATGAAGAGTGGGTAATGAATAATGATTTAACCTTCATTATTCATTACCCACTCTTCATTTTCAGCCTGCCTTTACATCGACAGTTTGTTCACCACGCCCTTCTGTTTGGATGCCGTTCACTCCGCAACCATCAATTCGCTCAGTATCTTCTGGGCCGCAATGGAGATCACCGTTCCCGGCCCGAAGATGCCTTTCACGCCCGCATCGTACAGATACTGGTAATCAGCAGCCGGAATAACGCCCCCCGCAATGACCATGATGTCGTCGCGCCCGATTTTCCTGAGTTCGTCAACCAACTGCGGCACCAATGTTTTGTGCCCGGCGGCAAGGCTCGACACGCCCACGATGTGAACGTCGTTCTCGGCGGCTTGCCGGGCTACTTCGTCGGGCGTCTGAAACAACGGTCCCATGTCGACGTCGAAGCCCAGATCGGCAAAACTCGTGGCGATGATCTTGGCCCCCCGGTCGTGGCCGTCCTGTCCCATCTTGGCGACTAAAATGCGCGGTCGGCGTCCGTCGAGTTCGGCAAAGCGGTCGCTCATCTGGCGGGCGAGCCGGAAGTTCTCATCGTCCGACACTTCGGCGGAGTAAATACCGGATACGGCCCGGATAGTGGCTTTGTGTCGTCCGAATGTGTTTTCCATGGCGTCAGAAATTTCGCCGAGGGTAGCGCGGTGGCGGGCCGCTTCGATGGCGAGGACAAGGAGGTTCACCCCATCGGGACGCCGAACCGCCCCAACCCCTCCCCTGAAGGCAGGGGAGGGGAGCGCAACCGGAGGCCTTCCCCCCTCCCCTGAAGGCAGGGGAGGGGGGAAGGCGGTTCGGCGTTCCGATGGGGTGGGTTCCGGTGGGGTAGAAGCGGCTTCGCTCAGGGCAGCTAAAGCAGCCTGCACTTTATCTTCGTCCCGCGCTGCTTTTACCCGATCCAACCGGGCTAACTGCGACTCCCGCACGGCTGCGTTGTCGATGTCGAGCGTTTCCAACGATTGTTCCGACGCTGGTTTGTAGCGGTTAACGCCCACAATTACGTCTTTGCCGCTGTCGATGCGGGCCTGTTTGCGGGCGGCTGCCTCTTCGATGCGCAGTTTGGGCAGGCCCGTTTCGATAGCTTTCGTCATACCGCCCAACTGCTCCACTTCCTCAATCAATGCCCACGCTTTCTCGATGAGTTCGTTGGTCAGGTATTCGACGTAATACGAGCCGCCCCAGGGGTCCACGGCGCGGGTGACGTCGGTTTCGTGCTGGAGATACAACTGCGTATTGCGGGCGATGCGGGCCGAAAAATCGGTCGGTAATGCAATGGCTTCGTCCAATGAGTTGGTGTGCAGGCTTTGTGTGCCGCCCAGCACGGCGGCTAAGGCTTCGATGGTGGTGCGGGCGACGTTGTTGAACGGGTCCTGCTCGGTCAGGCTGTAGCCCGACGTCTGGCAGTGCGTCCGCAGCATCAGCGATTTTGGATTTTTGGGTTCAAATGGCTGCACGATTCTGGCCCAGAGCACCCGCCCGGCCCGCAGCTTGGCAATTTCCATGAAGTGGTTCATGCCGATGCCCCAGAAAAACGACAGGCGCGGGGCAAAGTCGTCGATGCCCATGCCCGACCGCAGACCCGTTCGGATGTACTCGAGTCCGTCGGCCAGCGTGTAGGCTAATTCGAGGTGGGCCGGGGCACCCGCTTCATGCATGTGGTAGCCGCTGATGCTGATGGAGTTGAACCGGGGCATGTGCCGCGCCGAATACGCAAAAATGTCCCCCACAATGCGCATCGACGGTTCGGGCGGGTAGATGTAGGTGTTGCGCACCATGAACTCCTTCAGAATATCGTTCTGAATCGTGCCCGACAGCTTCTCCGGCGGAACGCCCTGCTCCCCGGCGGCAACGATGAAAAACGCCATGATGGGCAGCACGGCCCCGTTCATCGTCATGCTCACCGACATCTGATCCAGCGGAATCTGGTCGAACAGGATTTTCATGTCCTCGACCGTGTCGATGGCCACCCCCGCCTTGCCCACGTCACCCACCACGCGCGGGTGGTCGGAGTCGTAGCCCCGGTGCGTCGCCAGATCGAACGCCACCGATAGCCCTTTCTGCCCGGCTGCGAGGTTGCGCCGGTAGAACGCGTTGGAGGCTTCGGCGGTGGAGAAACCCGCGTACTGCCGGATGGTCCACGGTTGCCGGACGTACATACTGGCGTATGGCCCCCGCAAATAGGGCGGAATCCCGGCCTGTAGAGACCGCAACGGCCGGTATCGCACAGCAGCGGGACCGGCAACATCCTGCGTCTTTATGTCAGCAATCGTGAAGCGTGGTTTGAGTTTTATGCCTTCCGACGTGGTGCAGGCCGTTGACGGAGCTACGGCTTGTGACCGACCGCTAACGGGTAGTAACTGATTTTGGGCGTTGGCGAAATTGGGTCTCATCGATGCGGTGTTACGTAACGAAGGTACGTTGTTGCCGGGTGATTCTGCTTAAAAAGCCAGCGTGCATCGGTGCCGCAGAACGTATGGAAACGGCATGATCGTCGTTTTGGATCTTGTACTATCGACAACTAATTTTTCTACTATATTTTATTCTATTAATGCATAGATTACGCCCCACAAAGCGATGTCCGCTTTGCTATTATCAACTAACTCTTCTACTTAATGTCCGGTATTACATCAAAAATAGGCCTGACGGTTGGTACGCTGTCGGTACTGCTGACGGCTTGCGTCAGCGAGAATTTGTTTCAGCCAGTCGGTCCAAGCACTGGCAGTGCCCGCTCCGGCGCGGTTGAAACCAGTATTACGCTGCGTAAAGGCCAGTACATCATCATTGTCTCGGGCGATCAGCCGCCGGTCTGGAAGGCAGTGTAGTGAAGGCGAATGGCCGGATGGGTTCTTCGCTCCCTGCTGTCGGTCTGGCAACGGCCACCTCCAGCGACCCGAATTTCGCGGCTAAAGCGGCCCGCATCGCCGGGGTTCGCTCGGTCATCCCGGATTTCGAAGCGCAGTTCATCAACCCGGTCAAAGAGTATACCGACGAGTCGATGCTGGAGCAGGCCGCTGTCAGCAATCCGACCAACGATCCGTTGTTTGCCTTGCAGTGGGGCCACACCGCCATCAGTTCGCCCCAGGCGTGGGCGGCCGGTTATCAGGGTGCCGGTGCCCGTGTTGCCGTGCTCGACGGTGGGTTCGATCTGAACCATCCTGATCTGGCTGGTAACATTGTGTACAGCAGAAGTTTCGTTCCGGGCGAAGCAACGCAGTATGCTCTTCCCGGAGTGGGCAGTCACGGCACGCACACGGCTGGTACGGTAGGGGCTTTGGACAACAACATCGGCGTGGTCGGCGTTGCGCCGAAAGCGAGCCTGCTGTTAATCAAGGTGCTGGGGGATAGAGGCTCCGGTGCTTTTTCCTGGCTCATACAGGGTGTGCTGGATGCGGTTGATCAAAAGGCCGATATCATCAGCAT
>JAYTAC010000699.1:0-2870 GCA_043737755.1 Spirosoma sp. | reverse complement strand
TAAAAACTATGCGTATTTGGCCTGCATAGCCCGGATGAAATCATAGCCGTTTTCGGCGATGGCCCACGGTTCGCTGAACTCGCGCCAGACGTTGATGGAATTGGCGAAGTCGACGTCATTGCGCGTAAACGCTTCAATGGTCAGCCAGCCGGCGTAGTTCAGTTCGGCCAATGTTCGGAAGGTGTCGTCCCACGGGATATGACCGTCGCCGGGCGTCCCCCGGTCGTTTTCGCTGATGTGGACGTGGGCTAAGTACGGGGCAATGGTCCGTAGCGCGTCAGGAAAGCGTTTTTCTTCCATGTTGGCGTGGTGCGTATCGAACATGGCCCGCACGTTAGGGTGGTCGGCCCGGCGCACCAAGTCGGCCAACTGTTCCATCGTGTTGCACAGGTAGCACTCGAACCGGTTCAGGGCTTCAGGCGTCAGCACGACGTTGGCCTGTTTTGCGTATTCGCCGACCAAGTGGAGCACCTCGGCACTGCGGGCGTATTCGTCGGGTTGCGGCTCCCGGCGGGTGAACGTGGCAAAAGCGGAATGAAACGGACCGCAAATGACCGATGCGCCCATCGCGTGAGCCCGGTCGACAACGCCTTTGAGGTGGGCAATCGCCTGTTCGCGCACAGCGGCCGATTCGCTGACCGGGTTCGTTTCTGGTCCGACAACCGTGACGCAGGTGCTTTGCAATCCCAACTGCTTGAGGTGATCACCAAACTTCCGATAAACGGCAACATCCTGATTATCAACGAAACACTCGACACCGTCGTAACCGATTTTCTTCAGCCGTTCGGCAACGGGATTCATCTTCTCGGAGATCGCGGCTGTCCAGACCAACAGGTTGAATCCAATGGGCGACGCGGGCATAGCTGATTTGCTGATCATTAATTCTCCATCGGGTGTTCTTTCAGCAACTGCCCGGACGAATAAATATCCTTCTTGCCATCGGTAGCGGCCCGCACCTGCCGGACTTTTTCGGGACGGATGGCCGGGGCCTGATTACCGAATGAGTTTCTGACATACGTCAGCACGGCCGCGATCTCGTTGTCGTTCAGCAAACCGCCGAACGGCGTCATCGGCACCTGTCCGGGATAGGTCCGGCCCGCCACGTCGAT
The DNA here is from genome assembly GCA_043737755.1 of Spirosoma sp. Taxonomy (GTDB): domain Bacteria; phylum Bacteroidota; class Bacteroidia; order Cytophagales; family Spirosomataceae; genus Spirosoma. The sequence continues at coordinate 1,761 of JAYTAC010000699.1, read as the reverse complement.
TGGACCCATCAACCCCTTCAACGCCAATTTTATCAACCGTTCCTCGCTGCCCGACACCCACTTCGTACCGGCGAGTGGCGGAAACAACGACGCCGAAAGCCCTTTCCCATCCGATTGATGACAGGTGCTGCAATACCCTTCGCGGGCGTAGATTTCCTTGCCCTTCGTGAACAGGGCCAGTTCTTCACCCTTCAGCGTCGATTTCACCAGCTCGTCTTTCACCTTCTGTACCGGTACGCCGTTCAGATGCGCCACGGCCGTTTCGTGCGCGTGGATCGTCCAGTCGTCTAAGGGGCCGCTCTTTTTGGCTTCGGCTAAGATGGGCAGTCCTTTTTCTTTCCCGATCCATGAAGCAGCCACAATCGCAGCTAACCGAACCCGGCTGTTGTCGTCCCGTACTGCCTGCATCAGCAAATCGGCTTGATTCGGGACTTGGTGACCGGTATGCCGAACAACGTCGATAGCGGCAGCCCGAGCGCGGTAGTCGTTGGCGTTCAGCACTTGCTTGAGCAGCTTTTGGTCCACCCGGTTCATGCCCCAGCTCACCCACAACCCTTCGAGCAAATGGTGTTCGTACCGGGGATCGTTTTTGTCCAATTTGGCGACCCAGGTATTCAATCCGGCCAGCACCTGATTTACGTCCCGGCCCCGCAGTTCGCACCGGGTGCGGTAACGGGTGCGGTACTCAGGCAGCTTGAGATTATCCAGCAGGTCGGCGATGGGGGCACCGTCAATTTTTGCCGGTTTCACCAACGGCCGCGGCGGATACGTGATCCGGTACACCCGGCCGCGCGAATGGTCGCGCAGGGGGTCACGGGCGTTGTGCTGCATGTGGCCGATAAGGATATTGTGCCAGTCGATCAGATACAGCGAACCATCGGGCGCAAACTCCATGTCGACGGGCCGGAAGTTGCGGTCCTCACTCACGACGAGGTCCGCCCGGTGTTTGCTTTTGTAGCCCGTGCCGTCGTCAACGAGCGTGTGTTGCTTGGTGCCCAGAAAGCCGATGGTGTTGTTGATCAGGAAATCGCCCTGAATATCGTCGGGGAAGTGACGGCTCGACACAAATTCCAGCCCGGACGTAGGCCGCACCCGGTGCGCTTCTTCGACCAATTGCACCGACTTATGGGTGGCTTCGCCGTAGCGGGGCAGCACCGAACCGGGCATCATCCAGCGAACGTCGGGGCTGGACGTTTCGGCAAAAAATGGTTGCCCCCACTCATCGAAGGCAATGCCCCAGGGGTTGGGAATGGACAGTTGCGCCGTCCGCTCCAATTTTTTGCGCTGCGGAGCATACCGGTAGAACCCGCCGTTGGTGGCCCGCACCGGACCGTAGGACGTTTCAACGTTGGTGTGCAAAAACACGCCCTCACCGGAGTAAATAGCCCCCGACGGATCAACCGTGAACGCGTGGCTGTTGTGGTGGGTGTCGTGGTCGTCGTAGCCGCTCAGGATGATTTCGCTCCTGTCGGCCCGGTCGTCGCCGTTGGTGTCGGTGTAGAGTTTGAGGTTGGTGCCCTGCGAGATGAAGACGCCCTCGTGCGTGATTTCGAAACCAAGCGGCAGGTGCAGTCCATCGGCAAAAACGGTTTGCTTATCCGCCTTACCATCGCCGTTAGTGTCTTCCAGAATCAGCAGTTTATCGTCTGGTTTGGCGTCGCCCGGTTTGTAGTGCGGGTAACTCGGCATGACCGCTACCCACAGCCGCCCCTTGCCGTCGAAAGACATCTGCATGGGTTTGGCCAGATCGGGAAAGGTTTC
>JAYTAC010000698.1:0-2876 GCA_043737755.1 Spirosoma sp. | reverse complement strand
GCGCATCGAGCGCACGGGTCCCGTCCGCATCCGGTACGCCAACCGCCGGGTATCGTTTTCGGCTCCGTTACAGGTCTGGTACAGCAACCCGATTGGCCTGAGGAAAGACAAAAAAAGTCGTCCGCTCTGCGCATTGGCCGTCGACTTTGCCAGTCCATTAGTGGTAGCGTCCAACTGGCGGCTCAGCACACGCGTTACCTTAGAAAATTACCGCTGGATTCAGGAACCCACCGTTCGGCTGCTCGGCGTCCGGGTAAACATCAGGAAAATGGCCGAAAACCTGCTCAACAAACGCCGGGCCGATATTGAAGTGGCCATCGACAAAGCCGTTCACGACGAACTGCGGCTCGACCGGGAGGTGGGTCGCATCTGGCGCGATATTCAGAAGCCCCTGCGCATCAGTAAAACACCCGACCAAATCTGGCTCGTGCCCCGTCCGTTCAGCGTGGCGGTGGCTCCCGTCTCCGGCGACGCCCGGCGTATAACGCTGCCCGTTCAAATTGCCTTCCGGGTCGATACGCGGATTGGGACCATGCCCGTTGTGGAGCGTATCGAACCGCTGCCCCGGTTACTGCGTCGCAACCGGCTGCCCGAAGCCGCCCGGTTGCAGGTGCTGGCGCGGGTGCCCTACGCCGACCTGAACCGGGTGCTGGCCCGGATGAATCAGGAAAAACTCAACTTAGCGGGGGGCAATATCCGCATCAAAAACGTGACGGTTTACGGCGGAGGGCGGTCGCTGATTTTGAAGGCCAACGTGAGCGGCTCCGTCAACGGGACGTTGTATTTCCGGGGGCAGCCCGCCTACGACACCCTTGCCAATACGTTGCGGGTGCGGGACGTGGACTTCGACGTGGTGACCAAAGAACGCTTGTTTGCCACCGCCGACTGGCTGCTCCACGATCACCTCCGCGACACGCTTCAGTCGGTACTGGTGGTGCCGCTCCGGTATCAGATGGCCGCCCTGCCCGATAAAATAGAGACCGCATTCGCCCGTGGGAAAACAGGCCGGAAAACCGCCCTCGACGTCAACGAATTCAGGCTGGTGCCCAAACGAATCGTGATCCGGCCCGAAGGCATCGAAATCCTGATCAGCGTGGAGTCGACGGTAGATTTAGCCGTGAAGCGGTTATAAACCGCCCGGCTTCCACCGCCACAAATACCGGCTGGCGGTGGTACGGTAGGGTCGCCAGACGTGGGCGATTTCCTGCAGCGTTTTGTATAAGGCTCTGCCCGTCAGGTTGTTGGTCTTGTCGGGGTAAGCAAGAATCATGCGCTGGCGGATCACCAGATCGTCGATGGGAAACACGTCGGGCCGGTCGAGGACGAACATCAACAGCATTTCCACCGTCCAGCGGCCCACGCCCTTGATGGGCAGCAGGTACTGCACGACTTCTTCGTCGGTCATCGGATCGAAAAACGGTCGGTCGAGCCGGTTGGTCAGCGAGAAGTCGGCCACGCTCTGAACGTATTTTACCTTCTGACCCGACAAGCCCGCGCCCCGCAGGTCATCGAACGACAGGGCCAGCAGCGCATCGGCCTTTGGGTAGTTGTCGGGAAACAGACCACACAGCCGGGCAAAAATGGCGTCGGCCGCTTTCACCGAAATTTGCTGCGAGACGATGCTTTCGAGCAGGGCCAGATATAAATCATCTTCGTAGTCGGTGAACACCTTTGGATTCGGCGAATCCACGCGGGGCGTCTCGGCGATGAGCCGGGCCATGACGGGGTCCCGCGCGAGGTGAACGAGGGCGGGGGAGGGGGCAGAATCGGCGGGTTGCATACGGCAAATATAGGCAACCCGCTGTCGTCGCCCTCTCCCCGGTTGCGCTGCCTACCGACTGTTCGGGCGAAATATGATAAACAAACCCACTACCGTGATAACGGCTCCGACGCCGATGAGTGCATTGCTGAATTGCTTTGGCTTTGGCTTTGGGGCCACGGCCTGCTCCATCGACTGATCCGTTTGGGGCCGGTAGGTTCCGTCGGTCACGTCTAAAATCAGTTGCGTCGTTTCCTGGGGCGCGTCGAGTTGGGGAAAGTGACCACAGCCCGAAAACCAGTGCAGGTGTGCATCAGGAAATAAACTCAACGCGCGTTTCGACTGGCCGGGCAAACAAACCAAGTCCTGCCGACCCCAGCCAATGACGAGTGGCTGCCGAATGGACCCCGCCGGGGCACCCTGCTGTTTCTCGCCGTGGGCCAGATCGTCCAGCAGTTCGGTAAAGGCGGGCGTAGGCGTAAACGTCCGCAGTTCCTGAAGGGCCACCGGAGCCGGAATTTTCCACGGAGCGGCCGAAAACTGCGCCAGCAGCAGCGTCCGGCCAACGGGATTGCCGGTCAGGAACGGCAGTGCCGGTTGCAGGGTACCGACAAGTTGGGCCGACAGCCGCACCGAATAGTAGAAAAGCGGAACCTCCCAGCCCTGCCAGAACCCGCCCGGATCGAGCGACACAACGGCACCAAGCACCCCGCCCCGCCGGGCTAATTCGAGCACCAACCGCGCGCCCATCGAACTGCCCACGGCGTCGATGCCGGTAAGGTCGTTTTCGGCCAAAAAACCGGTTACGGCGTCGGCGAGGGTGCGGATGGAGGTTTCACCGGTCAACGGGGGCGTGTTGCCAAAACCGGGCAAATCGACGGCAATAACGTCGCGCTCAGCCGCTAATCCGTCGATGATCAGGTCCCACGAGTGGTGGCTGCTGCCAATGCCGTGGAGTAATAAGAGCGGTTTGCCGGTGCCGCGCCGGACGTAAGTCATTGTCATGCTGTGTAGTTGATTAGGTTAGCCGGGCTACCGATGCGATGGATAGCTTTCCGAATCAACCCGGCTGACACGGTATTGGTTTTAGCGGCATTGATTTCAGGCGGACGGTTAC
>JAYTAC010000697.1:0-2878 GCA_043737755.1 Spirosoma sp. | reverse complement strand
GAGCGTCATCTTGCGGTCGCGCATCACCACGTGACCGCGCAGGTTGGCCTGCCGGGTGTTGCCGTAATAATACATGGTATCGCCCCGGACGTTGATGGTGTCGCCCTGCACGAGCCGCACGTTGCCGTATGCTTCGATGACGTTGGTCGTTACGTTCTGAATGGCGAGGTTGCAGTACATCAGTACGCCCTTCTGCCGAAACCGGACGTTGTTGTATATTTTTCGGACGACCTGACCGGGGATGTTCACGCCCACTAAACTGTCGGAGCCGGGCAGTAACTCGACCTTTTCTCCTTGTGTGGATGCGCCCGCCCCGCCCGCCACTGACGGTCGACCGCCCTGCGCCAGCACATCAGCCGACAGGAAAGGCAGGGCAAGCAGGACGAAACACGCAGCGAACAGACGGAAACGAATCATACGGACAAAAATACGGCTTCGGGCCGGGAACGGATGTTGACGGAGGACTTTTTAGGATTTATTAACGCGAAATGCCTGTTCGATTCCACCGATCAAATTCTGCTGGCCGTGAGTGGCGGACTCGATTCGGTTGTGATGGCCGATCTGTTTCAGCGCACGGGTCAGCGGTTTGCCATTGCCCACGTCAACTTCGGACTGCGGGGCGATGAGTCGGATGGCGACGCCGATTTTGCGCAGGTATTGGCCAGTCGGTACGGCGTTCCGGTTCACCTGACCCGCTTCGACACGGCTGCTGTAGCTACCCGGCGCGGTATCTCTATCCAGATGGCCGCTCGTGACCTGCGCTATGACTGGTTTGCGCAACTCATCCGGGAACACCACTACGCGGCCGTGGCCACGGCCCACCACCAAAATGACGTGCTGGAAACACTGCTGCTGAACCTGACGCGCGGCACGGGACTCTCCGGGCTGCACGGCATTGCGGTCCGGCAGGGCGAGGTGATCCGGCCGGTGCTGTTCGCCACCCGTGATGAATTAGCCGCCCACGCCGAAACCCACGGCCTGACCTGGCGGGAGGACCGCTCCAACGCCGACGATGCCTACGCCCGCAACCGGATTCGCCACCACGTTGTGCCGGTGCTGACCGACTTGAATCCGGGTTTGTTGCGGGATACATTGCCCCGCACCGTGGAGCGGCTGCGGGCGGCCGAAACGCTCGTCCGGGCCGAACTCGACCGCTCGTGGCAGACCCTTGCCGAACCACACGGAGCGGGGCTGTTTCTACCAACCGATAAACTGCTGGCCCAGCCGGAATTAGCATTTCGACTGGCTGAGTGGCTGAAACCACACGGCTTCACGGCCGACCAGACCGGGCAGATGATTGAGTCGTTGGGTCGGGAAACGGGGCAGGTATATTCGTCAGGCACGTTCCGGGTCACGCATGACCGGGTTGCGAATGACCGATTTCCGACCGGCGCAACCGGGTTAGTGGTGGAGCCGCTGTTTACCATGGCAAACTACGAAATCGTGCTGACTGACTGGCCCACGACGCCGGTAACCGTGGTGAGTCTGTTCACCCTGACTTTCGACATATTCGACAAACCCGCCGACTTCCGCCCGCCGACCAACCCCGCCATTGCCTGTTTGGACGCCGACCGGCTGACGTTCCCGCTGACCATTCGCCCCTGGCGATTGGGTGACCGTTTTCGGCCGCTGGGACTGAACGGCACCAAATTAGTCAGCGACTTGCTGAACGATTTGAAACTGACCCGCACCGAACGCGACCAAACGGCCGTGCTGCTGTCGGGCAACGAAATCGCCTGGGTCGTCGGTCGCCGAATCGGGCACTTGTTCCGTGTAACGGACGCGACCAAACGCATCGGGAACGCTTGTCTGGTAAGTAGCAGGGTTGATACGTCCAGATCGGCATTGGGTGATTTGTAGCATGTGCTGCTGTACCAACAACACAAGTTGGCTCAGGCCACAGAAACGTCTCGTGAGTACATATTCGGCTGTGCGGTGCTGATTAAGCACCTGCTTGGGTTTAACTGGCTCCGCAAATCAAACCCAAACAGGTGCCTGTCAGCACCGAAAGAAACTGTTTTATTCATTTTGTTCGTGTAAATAACCCCGACTATCTATGGTTGTGGCGCAATCAGTTGCCTTACAGACCCGACTACAGGAGTACATGGAAAAGCATGTAGTCCAACTGTTTCCGGCTGACTATCAGTTATTTATTGTTTAGTGACTTGACGTACGATACCCTGTTGGGTGCGAGACATGAAGTGTTTGCGTGTCAGATTTAATCAAAATTATCTGGCTCTCTCCGATTTGAAGAAAATCAAAGAAAATTATTTAACTATCTCAGAAAAGGTACTGACGTAAACGAAAATATCTGACAGCGCATTCTACGGTTTATAAACTTTGTTAGTGACTGTAACTAAGTTGTTCGCTTTGCGTAGGCGGCTTGCGTAGCGACAGGATGCTTGCCCCCGAAGGAGAGTTCAACTCAACAGACAAAGGATGCAAACGTGCAACCTACTCTGCTATTTTTAGAGTCTGATAATGAGTAAGTTACTGTCAGATTTACCGACACCGCGTTTTTATTCTGAGCACGTATTCAGAACTGACACAGGCTTGGTCCCGGCTCATCTCACGGATTTTATTTAACCCGTATCGGCTAAAACTCGCTGCTTTACATCTATGGTTATTAATTTATATGGCTCGTATTTTTTGAAAATGAATTCCCAAACTTACGTGAAAACTATAGAAAATACTTACTAAAGCAACCAATTTTTTCATCTTCTTTGCGCACGTCAATTTCGTTGTTTTGAGCTTTCTTATTTTCATTTCCATTTTAGTAGGGTAGAGTAGAAATCAGGACAACATCGCTATTTTGTTGCGCATCAATTTGAGGTGTCCGCGCTTTTCCAATTGCTTCAGTAAACGGGATATAACTTCC